>NZ_JBHUEO010000012.1:0-113170 GCF_042680885.1 Siminovitchia sediminis
ACAATAGGGTGATAATGTAAAGTAAAACAATAATAATTTGCTGAAAGGTAATAGATTTACTTCCTTACTTTACATAATCATTAACTATACATAACCTTTTTTATGCGAAGCTTCGCATAACAAGGGAAAGATTGAGAATGTGGTGAAATTCATCAAAGGGAACTTTGCGAGGAATCGGGTATTTTATCAGATAGATACCTGGAACGAGCAGTGACTCGCCTGGCTTGAAAGAAAAGGAAACTATCAGGTGCACCATACAATAAAAAAGAGACCTGTCGAAGTGTTCGCCCTGGAAAAGCCACACTTGCGAAAAGTCTCCTCCCCTGCTTTCTTTCGAAAGCAGCCATAGATCTAGTATAACAAGGACAGTGCATAAGGACAACATCATTAAATATCAATCGTACCGTTATTCTGTTCCGTTGGAAACGTATAAGCCACACGGAGATAACATCGTTCATGTCCGGATTCTTCAAATTTCAGCGGTCTTTGGTAAGCGTCAAATAATCCCCATCTGAAACAGGTGGGGAACATTTAACGCTTACGAGATAACCCTCCAGATTTCCCTATATCTTATTTGTTATTCTTTTGTATTTGGACCTTTATAATTCAACATGTGGTGATGCTTTATTAAGACGTGCGTTCTTCAATCTCTTTTTCGTCAAATGTTAATTCAGGAGGACGCTTTCTAAACATGTTCGTTATGAATGCTAAATATATGAACCCAATAACAAACCAACTAATTCCTAGCATAAAAGCAATTTTACTTAAACTAGTCCATAGCCAAATACATAAGGTAACTCCTATTAATGGAAGTACTAAATAAAGAAACGTCTCTTTTGGTGAACGTTTTTGGTTTCTAATGTAGTAATGAGCAAAAACGGAAACATGGACTATCGTAAAAGCCGCAAGAGCTCCGAAACTAATAAACGAAGATACCGTTTCTAAACTGACAATTAAAGCTGATAAACCTACAAAACTTACAATGATTATACTATACACAGGTGTACGATATTTCGGATTAATATAACCAAAGATTTTTTTCGGGAGAATCGAGTCACGTCCCATTGCAAAGAGCAACCTAGAAACACTTGCATGTGAACTTGTAGCAGAAGCAAAGCAACCTAAAATATAAGCTGTTAAGAAAAATGATTTAAATAAGTTTCCGCCTAAAAATGCCGCAATTTCTAAACCGGCTGAATCTACATCTTTAAATGACATATAATCTGGAAAAACAAGTTGGCCTAAATAAGAAATAAGAACGAATAAAACACCGCCAATTATTGTCACAAGAAATATTGCTTTTGGAATAACTTTCTTAGCATCAATCGTTTCTTCTGCCAATGTCGTAACAGCATCAAACCCTAAAAAGGAGAGAGCCAAAATCGCTGCTCCGGCAAAAACGAGCGAAGCTGATCCATCTAGATTAAAAAATGGCAATGTGGAAAAGAGGGTACCAGCTCCTTCTCCACTTACTAGTCCTTTAATGGAAAAGAAGGTAAACGCAGCAACAAATATTAGTTGGAACGAAATTAATGTAAGATTTACTCCTGCCACCACTTTAATCCCTCGAATATTGAAAAACGTTACAATTAAGATTGCAATGATAACCCACATCCATATTGGAATAGACGGGATTTCAGCGTTTAAATAAATTCCAATAGCTAAATAGTTAATCATTGGAAGAAACAAATAATCTAATAACAAAACCCATCCTGCAAAAAAGCCTACGTGAGAGTTTATCGATTTTTGTGCATATGTGTAAGCAGATCCAGCATACGGATACGCTTTTACCATCCGTCCATAACTATAAGCAGTAAATAACATGGTTATTAATGTAACGATGTAAGCCATCGGAAGCAAACCTTTTGTCAACTGCGAAACAATTCCATACGTTGTAAATATAGTTAAAGGAACCATATAGGCTAAACCAAATAAAACAACAGGCATTAACGTTAGTACTCTCTTAAATTCTCCATTCGAATTCATATCTCACTTACCCTTCCTTATTCCCTCTTTTTTATATCCCCAATTTTCTCTTTGTTTTTTAATACACCTTGTTTTTTGCTAATAAATATCAACAACCTCCCCCTATCATTGAAGAGTATAGAAGAAATATAATATATCGCATCACCGCCTTTTTCTGAAAACACAGCAATCCCAGACTCGAATGTAATAGCGCTTTCAATTGATTCCAAAATAATTCTAAAGTAATAGTCTTTGTAACTAATTTTCTGCTTTAATTGGCACATCGTTACTAGACTTTCTGTAAGTTCATTAATGGAATTTTGAAACAACAGTTAAAACATCAATTGGTACTCTTCATTAAAAGGAGTAAATGTTAATTTTCTTAACCTTCTTTAGCTCTCCATAGAAGTAAGTATCTGCGGTGTATCCTCTACTTTTTTTTCCGTTTCACCAAGTTCCTCATTATTGATTCTACCTCCTGTAAGTGTATATTCCTCTGAAACCGTATATTTCTTTTCTTCTACTTTCTCTACCCATGGAGTTTTATTTTCGTTGAAGCGTAATGTAAATATATCTGGCCGAGAATAGTGTCCAACCGGATCAAGGCCCGCTTTTGCTAAATGAATTTCCGATAAATCTATATCTGCATAAAGGATGCCTTCTTCCGTATGTTCCAATCGCGACGCCAATTCTCTACCATCGGGTCCAAAAATTCGAGCCCAGCCACCGCCAAGTGATAGTAATTCTTCTTTCTCTGGTGTATCACAAAACAGCTCATATCCTGATTCCGATATAATGGCTGTAGCACAAAGTACAAATGCTTGACTCTCTAACGCATATGTACGCGTTGCAGCTTCATTTGCTTCGATACCGAATGTGTAAACACCCTGCTTTTGAAACGTATTACCTAAACTTGGCCAAGAAGCAACATGGATTTGTTCATGTTTACTAAACATTGCATACTTCGTTAGGGGTTGATAGTGTTCCCAACAATTTAAAGCTCCTAGTCTCCCGATAGGTAAATCATAAACCTTAACATCAGAACCATTACCTTCTCCAAATATAGTCCTTTCTGCATGTGTAGGTTTTAATTTACGTCTACTTCCAATAATTTCTCCTTCACTTCCAATAGTTATTTGACTTATATAGAGACTACCACCTGCTCTTTCACTATATCCCATTACGACTGTAATATTATTTGCCTCTGCAGCTTGCTGTAACCGTTTCATCCGGGGATCATTCACAGATAATGAGTTTTGATGGTAACGTTTATAGAACTGCATTGCCCAGTATTGGTTTCCAGCCAAGCAAAATATGGATAGCCTGGAATAAATAATTCTGGAAAAGCTATTAATTCAGCCCATTTTCTGCAGCTTCTTCGATTAATGAAATTGATTTATCAATTCCTTTATTTGCATTTAACCAGACCGGTTCGGCTTGTACTGCAGCAGCCTTTATACGAGCTTTGTACTCAATCATTTTTTACCCTCCCCTTTTTAACATAAATGCCTTTACCTTCGATAAAGGTAAGTTTGGCGACATATAGGCCAATCCTATGGCCACTACGTGCATCAAAGTTATCTTTCTCTCAATCTTGTTGTTTTGATCAAATAGTCATCATATGTCATCATATCCGTTTTCATGTGACGCTTACTTACTGAATTACATGAGGAACCCTGCCCGGCATGTACAAAGCCAGGCAGGACACTATTAATCTAAGTTTACCCAGACACTTTTTACTTCTGTATAGTTATCTAATGCATAAGAGCCCATTTCGCGACCAATCCCGGATTGCTTATAACCGCCAAACGGCATAGCTGCATTCGAGAGATTATAACAGTTGACCCATACAGAACCAGCTTTTAATTTACCGGCAACAATATGGGCGTTCTTTAGATTCTCCGTCCAAAGTCCTGCTCCAAGGCCATAAGGGCTGTTATTTGCACGCTCAATGGCCTCGTCAATTGTCTTATATGGCATACAGGCCACGACAGGTCCAAAGATTTCCTCTCTTGCAATCGTCATATGGTCTTCTGCTTCAAAAACAGTCGGCTGCACGAAAAAGCCTTTGTCCAGGCTTTCTCCCCCTGCCCAGAGCTTCGCTCCCTCATCAATTCCTTTTTGGATGTAAGAAGTAACGATATCATGCTGCCTTTGGGAAACGAGCGGACCCATTTCCGTATCTTCAGAGAGTCCATTACCGAGCTTTACTTTTTTAGCATAATCAGCAAGCCTCTCCATGACTTCATCATACTTTTGCTCCGGGATAAATGCTCTTGACCCTGCACAGCAAACCTCCCCCTGGTTCGCCATGATTCCGTTGAACACACCAGGAATCGCTTTATCCAAATCCGCATCCGGCAAGATGATATTGGGTGATTTCCCTCCAAGCTCCAGTGTCACGCGTTTCATCGTATCCGCAGCTGTTTTCATAATGGATTTTCCGACCGCTGTAGAGCCGGTGAACGCAATTTTATTTACTTTTGGATGTTTGACAAGCGCATCCCCTGCTGATTTTCCAAAACCGGGAACAATATTAATAACGCCATTCGGGAAACCTGCTTCCTCAATCAACTTACCTAAATACAGGGCAGAAAGCGGTGTTTGTTCGGCTGGTTTTAAAATAATCGTACAGCCTGTAGCCAGCGCCGGTGCGATTTTCCACAATGCCATCATGATCGGAAAGTTCCATGGAATAATCTGTCCTACTACCCCGACCGGTTCGTGGCGTGTATAGTTAAAGAATGAATGGGATACGGGAACCGTCTGGCCGGTCATTTTGGTCGTCCAACCCGCGAAATACCTTAGCTGATCAATGGCACCAGGCAAATCGGCGTTTCTCATTTCCTGGATCGGTTTACCGTTGTCCAGTGTATCTAGCTGTGCAATTACTTCAAAATCCCTTTCCATTAAATCCGCCAGCTTATGCATGAGTTTGGCACGATCTGCTGCGCTGATTCTGGACCAAGGACCTTCTTCAAACGCTTTGACAGCAGCTTCTACCGCTTTGTCAATATCATTTTCACGAGCTTCATATACATGAGCCAATACTTCCCCTGTTGCAGGGTTAATTGTTTCAAACGTTTGGCCTTCCACGGATTCATGCCATCCGCCGTCAATGAAAAGCTTTACAGGCCCCTTGATAAACTCACTTACTTTTGGGTGAATTGGTAAAGTCTCACTTGTTATCATCATTCTATCCCCTTTATTGAAAAATGGGTGGCTGAGTTGCCAGCCTTTTGTATGCCTGTCCACACTTGTCATCGAGTCCGAGACAATATGCAAACAGGTTACCAAGCATAAGGTTCAATCACCTGGTTTTGTCATTTAAATGAATCTCCAATAGTCCTATAATATAACCCATTTGTTAGCGCTAACACTTTGAGGATACTCTCATTTCGTATAAAAAATCTATTCTCATATTTTATGTTCAAAACCAACGATTTTTAGGTTTATTTCAACAACCTTTTAAGAAGTTTCCCCGAGGTTTTTCTAAGGAATTCATTATCAAATTCAACATCTGAGGTTTTCCGTTAACATTTGTATGAGAGATAACATACCAAAATACTTACATTCATTCTTCAATTACCAAATTAGGTATTACATGGATAGAGTCCGTAATATTGGCACGATTAGGTGAATAGTTAATCACTTTTTCATGAATTTTTTCAAACTGTTCTTTTGTTCCGTTCCCTTTGACACGTATCGTATAAGTCACACCTTTAAACCCTATTGGTGCTTCAGGATCGACCTCTAAAAATCCCCTTAGATTTAATCCTGCTTCCATTTCGATTTCCAACTTTTCCAACTCAATACCCATCATCGATGCACCAACAGCGTAGCCTACCATCATACATGACCCCATTCCCGCCAATAAATATTCTTGAGGGGTTGGGTGCGTATCCTCGCCTAATAGCTGAGGTGGCTCATCAACTACAAATGTAAAATCTCTCTTTATTTGTTGTTCTCCGAAAGTCATACCTTTTGTTGTCACTTTTGACTTTGTACCACCTTGCCATTCTAGTTTAATGTTGTAATCCACCATTGCTTGATCTGGATTTCCAGTTATTTCTTCAATATAATTATTTAACGCTGGAATATTAATATCATTTAATTGTTTGGTTTTCATTCTAATCCTCCATCAAATAAATTTAATAAATAAACGTTGGTTATTTAATGAGTAAATGAATAATATCGTCAAATTATCTGTTATTAATTTCGGTTTACCTCCTTACGTTCAATTTATAGTCTTATTGTATTGAACTTTTAAAACATAAGATATATATTAAATTACAATAATATATCGTCAGTTTGTTGAGTTTTACAAAAGCCTTATAATTATGTAGGTGCATAGTAAGTTTTTACCATTACAGGAAGCTATTTTATCAGACATATAAGAAATATAAACAAAAAAAAGATCGAACAATTGCTTTTCGTTTAAACCTTGTATTGCCAGTTGTAACAACTTAACTAAATTGGCTTTTACGGATGATTAACGCTTTAACCCCTGGGCGATCAGCCATGATCACCGAAGTGATGGGGAAGGGTGCTGGTAGGCCAAAAGGTGTACATTTGCACCTGAAAAGGTTATTCAATGGGGAAAGAATCGCTTTTTAAACATTCTCCAATCCGAACTAGAAACTGATCTGGAAAAACATACGCGCCCCCCAGCAGAATCGCGGGCTAAAAACCCCGGAAGGCGTACTCATCCATAGTAACCGGGGAAACGTCTATCACTCACTTTATTTCCATGAATTGGAGAAAAGAACTGGAATTCACACTGTTCTATCCTGGGGTGACCTGAAGGCCTGTAGGCAGGTTTTGCTGTTTATATAATAATGGAAGAAAAATCCAGGAGGAGCTTGGTTAAGGCACTCTGAAGACCTATATAAAGAATTAGAAACGAGGCTTAACAAGGAGCTTAAAGCCAAAGCTCCAGCTGCTTGCCGTCTGTAGTGCCTGATTCTTGGCAGGCCCCGCCGGCGAATGCCTGGCATTGGTGTCCATGTTACAATTGATTGCAGGAAGGCCTCAAGTTATCATTTTTTAGCCTTCCTGCATGCATTCATCAACTGGGACAAAACAAGTCAATCAAACTTTTTGCAGTTTTTTTGGCGTCAATTTATTAGGGGCTGAGCCCACTGCCCTAAAATGAACTCTTATTTGCTAGGTTAATAACTGTATTTAATAATACATTTGCTCCCTTTTCAATATCTGTTTCCGAAGCATATTCTTTAACGCTATGGCTTATACCCTCTTTACACGGTATAAAAATTATGCCTGTTGGCGCAATATTCAGCATATAATTCGCGTCATGACCGCCACCGCTTAATACATTTAAAGTAGAATAACCAAGGTCATGAGCCACTGATTCAATTTCACTTTGTATTTGACTGGTAAAGGAAATTGGTGGAAAATTTAAAATTTTATTAATATCAATTTGCATTTTTTCTTCCAAGACGATATTTCTCGATATTTCTTTAATGTTATTAATTAATTCTTCACGTTTAGAGTCATTTTTAAGGGAGACATTTACAATAAACGAAACTTCACCAGGAATACAAAGTATCTCTCCGGGATGTATATTTAGTTTTCCAATCGTTATTGTTACCTCATCACCCAGTCCTTGAGCGAGCTCTTTTATGGCCACAATTACCTCTGCTGCCTAAAAAGAGCATCCTTCCTTCTACTCATCGGTGTAGAGGTGGAATGATTTGTTGCTCCATTGATAGTAATTTCTAACCAATCGGTGCCTCTATCTCCAGTAACTATACCAATGGATTTGTTTTGGTCTTCCAATACAGGCGCTTGTTCTATATGCAGTTCTACATAACTATGAGCCTTTGTTAAACGATTTTTCTTATCACCAAGATATCCTATTCGTTTTAGTTCATCACCAAAACTATAACCATCTTTATCTTTAATCTGATATGCAAACTCCTTTGTAAACACATTTGTAATCGAGCCCGACCCTAGTGCTCCTGGGGCAAATCTAACCCCTTCTTCATTTGTGAAATTTACAATTTCAATAGGGCGTAGTGTTTGAATGTTATTTTCATTTAACACTTTTATCATCTCTAATGCACTTAGGACACCTAGAATTCCATCATACCTACCACCGTACACTTGTGTATCAAGGTGTGATCCCGTCACTACTGGATCTAAATCATTTCTCATACCTTCCCGACGTCCATAAATATTACCAAAATCATCCACACGAACATCGAGACCCTCTGCATGTAACCAGCTAGTAAAAATATCCCTCATAATTTTATCTTCATTTGATAATGCTAATCGGCTTATACCCGTATCAGAAACCTTCCCTATCGAATTGCTAATTTCAAACGTTTTCATGAGACGGTCTAAATTAATGTATTGCTTTTCCATTTTCTTGTTCCTCCCTCTATAAATTAAAGTTTCTCCCCTAATAAATTATGGGTTCTTGAATAAACCCTTTACAAACGAATGTGCAAGTGAGTTATGCAGTAAGTAAACGCTTTTAATAGAACAACTCTGAAGGTATCTATTCTATGAATGATCTGCTGCAATTTTGTCTACGGCAAATTCAGATTGGGAATGACCATCCGGCGTGTAATTTTCCACTGCTTCGAATAATTCATCTACATGCTGTTGCTTTGAGGTTAACAGAGAAACAATTATATAAAGAGTCAAATTAAAAACCAGCCCAATAATACCTGATGAAACTCCCCCCATCGAGATTAACTCGGGGGTAAATACTCCCAATAAAACGATTACACTTCCAGCAATCATTCCTGTAAACGCACCATATATATTTCCTCGTTTCCAATAAAACCCTAGCAGAAACGGAACAGCTAATTGTGCCATGAATTCATAAATATGAATAATCACTTCCACAATTCTTGATATATCCATCGTTGCAATATACATTGCTACTATCCCTAACAATAGTGTAAGAAATCTTGTAAGTTTTAACCTTTTTTCCTCACTCAACTTTGAACTTAACATATTTTTACCAATCAAGACAGAAGCAGTTGTTGCTGCCGCACTTAGGGTAGACATACAAGCTGCTAAAGCAAAAACCCCCATTAACCCTAACACAACAGGGCCCCCGTATTTATCGGCCATCCAAAAAACACTGTTTTGTAGATCTTCCGGGAATCCATCTAAAAATGTTACTCCTAAACCTAACCAAAGTAAAAGGAAAGTGAAAATAATGCCAATAATTGGGCCAAACAACACACCTTTTTTAAGAGCCCTAACACTTTCAGCCATGTATAACCGATTGAACATACCAGGATTCATCATTCCGCCCAAGGAACCAGTAATTATCGCAGAGCTCCATATCCACAATTCCATACTATCGCCAATAGTCAACATTGATGGTTTTTCGGTCGCAACCATCTGGAACATGGGGCCAATTCCTCCATATACTACATATAAGAGATATACTACGGTAGCAGTTCCAAGAACTGTGAAAGATAGTCCCTGAACAAGGTCTCCTACGACACCAGCTCTCATTCCACCCCACCAAGAATAAAAAATTACAAATCCACCGACAACAATAATACCGATAATAGATGGTACAACTCCGTATGTAGCAGATGTGACTAAGTAGCCAATTGTCTTAAGTTCTACAATGAGCCAAGGAGCCCAAAATACAAAAGAAGAGTATGTTATGAATGTTGCAAAAACTTTACTTTTATATCTCAATTCAGCCATATCTGCATGCGTTTCCAATTTATATACCTTTCCTAAAATCCACACGGGGCGAGCCATAATATACATGGTCACCATGGTACCTATTGCATAAACAGCAAAGTACTGCGCAAATAAGCCTATAGTTGCCGAATCGGAAAAAAATCCTGTGTAAATAGAGCCAATATACCATGCACCGAGGAACCCAAACATACTATAGAACCAAGGAAATGACCTATTTCCAACTGCGTATTCTTCAATACTGTCTTGCTTTTTCCGAAAAATTGATATTACAATAAGGTTTAGCAACAAAAATCCAATCATAACTGCTATTGAGATAACAACGTTCAATCTAATTCCCCCCTTTTATCTTCAACAAAATACCATACAATCAGCGTAATTGATACAAGAACACATACAGTTAAAAGCCAGAATACACTAAATGGGAGACCAAAAACCCACGGTGTAATTCTATCGAAAAATTTGAATACAGGAGGCACTACCAATGTCCCCAATATAAGCCAGATAAAGATGTAAAAACATAATGTTACCTGTCCTCTCCTCATTACTCTCCTCCTAAGTTAATGTTAAGTTTAGTTTTATAAAAACCATCATAATTTTTAATTTTGGAGCTACGTGAAAATTTATAGCGAGATAGGGATACACTCCTAATTAGAAAATATTTCTCCGAACATTATCCTTTAATAAATTTCACAATTTTATCACTATAGCATGTCGCAGATTGTATTTTCCTTTGATAACTTAACCAACTAGATAAGGTTAAAGGGTATATAATATAGGCAACGCATTAAAGTCCCGGTTGTATATACTAGATCTCGCTCCTGCAATTTAAACTTTCCCAAAACTTTGACTGGTGATTGATAACTCGTTGAATTGCTTCTTCTTGATTTGAAAACAGTTTATCTGAAGGTACGCCTAATCCAGATATAAAAGGATCTTCTACAGCGGTTTTAATACCACTCATTGCCTCCACTATACTTAAGGAACAAAATGGAACATACGGTGCACTATAACCACCTTCATGAATAACTACAAGTTGTCCTTCACAATGACGTTCAGCCAACTCCATCATAAACTCAGCAAATCTGTAAAATCCTTTTGCAGTTACCATCATTCTTCCAAGCGGGTCATATAAGCTTGGATCCTGTCCTGCAGATATTAAAATTAGCTCAGGTTTAAACTGATCAACGATAGGTTCCACGATTTTTTTGAAAGCATGCATATATCCAGCATTTCCGGTCCCGGCGGGTAAAGGAATATTAACGTTATAACCTTTTCCTTCCCCACGTCCACTATGTTCTGCTATACCGCTTTTCTTCGGATAATTATATTCTTGGTGCATTGAGATAAATAGTGTACTAGAATCATCGTAAAATGCTTCTTCCGTACCATTTCCATGATGGACATCCCAATCTAGTATTAAAATACGCTCTAAATTATATTTTTGCTTTGCATACTTAGCAGCAATAGCTATATGGTTAAACAGACAAAATCCTTTTCCTTTTTCAGCTTCTGCATGATGCCCCGGGGGTCTTGTTAGAGCGTAAACATTTTTAACTTGCCTTTCCATTACGGCGTCTACGGCCGTAATTGCCCCACCAGTAGCAAGTAATGCAATTTCATAGGAACCTGGACCAACAATGGCAAACTCCCCAGCATCACCACCTGTGGTTTCACTTAACTCTTTTACCTTGTCAATGTAACTTGGGGAATGAAAAAGTTCAACTTCATCCCTTGATGCTACTCGAGGAGATATTAGCTGTAATTGAGAAAGTAAACCGCTCCTTTCCAATAAATTTTTAAATCTCCTCTTTGTTTCCGGATTTTCTGAGTGAACATAACTTTGAACCCATCCACCTGGAGGTAAGTGAAGCGCACCATTTCCAGTATCATGCCAAAAATAACTCTCATCGTAAATAAACCCTGTTTTACTCATTTCCATAACCTCCTAATAATTAAAATTAAATTTTCGTATCAGCTCTAGGCTTGCGTCTAGGGCTCTTATATTGCTTCACCCCCAAATCAAAAAAATAAGGGCATATTACTTGTCCAATTTAATTGTTTCATTTTTATAATTTACTACAACATCATCACTCCTTTCAGGTTCTTCTAATTTGGAATCCTTTAATACTCCTTTTTGTCTAGTCAATATGTTTTGGTCCGTTTTCATCCCCAAGCTTCAGTATCTACATTTACCATTCGAAAATTTCCCCCTTTAATTTTGAAGACTTGTTATCAAGTCCCAATTAATATGCAAACAGTTGACCAAGCACTAGGTTGGGTCAACTGATTTTTCCATTTAATACAAACCCCAACAGTCCTTTAACGATGAACCATTTGTTCAGCGCTAACAATTGAGGATACTCTAAACTTTGCGTAATAAACCTATTCCCAAATTTATTTTCAAAACCGACGATAATTCGGTTTATTTCAACAACCTTTTCAAGAGTTTCTCCGAGGTGTTTTCGGGAATTGATTAACAAACTCAATACCTGATGAATTTCGCTAATATTCGCAACCCCCTTCTATGTGAAAAACATATCAAAATACTTGCACTCATTCTTCGATTACCTAAATTAGGTATTACATAAATGGATCAGTAATATTATTCAATATTAGGTGAGTAAATGGATAATCTCACCAACTTATCTTTTATTAATTTAGGTTTACTTCCTTAGACTTAATTTATAGTTATTGTATTGAATTTTAAGAGTAAACTGAATGTATAAAATTACAATAATATATTGATATTTTGTTAAGTTTTACAAAAGCCTTATACTTATGCAGGTGCATGTTTGTAACTGCTAGACTAAATTGAACAGTATTTCTCAATAGAAATGAACACTTTCCGTCCATATCCCCTCCCACCAGTTAAACTGGAGAAATAGGTAGAACTGATGTAATGGAGGTTCGGGAATATGCTGAAATTAGAAATGATTGTAGATGGTACAGCCGAGTATAAAATTAAGAAAATAGCCGGAATAAAACTTTAGAGTTTCGACGTTTTCCAACTTGTAATAGATTTATAATCTATTACAGTCGGAGAGATAAATGAACTATGAAACAAGGGAAGAGGTATTCTGGATGATTCAAGATCTTTACAAAAAAGGATGGAGTATAACGGATATTGCGGAAGAAATGGGCGTCAGCTGGCCTACGGCAAAAAAATATACAAAAGAATTCCCAAGAAACAAACGCGGCCGAACAGAAAGAGCAAACTGGACCCGTATAAAGACTACATAAAACAACGAATTGAAGAAGGTACAACCAATTGCGAGGTCTTGTTTGATGAGCTGAAAGAAAGGGGCTATACAGGCAAAAAGACAATACTCAAGGACTTTATCCAGCCATATCGGAAAGCATCGGGGAAACAGGGTATTCCCAGATACGAGACCGATCCCGGTGAACAAGCTCAGGTGGACTGGATGGATTGCGGGATACAAGATATGGATGGAGTTTGGAAACGGACATACGGATTTATCATGACTATGAGCTTTTCAAGGAAACGCTTCCTCTGCTTCACCTTAGACATGAAAATGGATACCTTTTTACGATGTATGGTTAGAGCTTTCGAGTATTATGGAGGATTCCCCAGAAAAGTGCTGTTCGGCAATATGAAAACCGTAGTACAGCAACGGCTGAAGAAGAAAGTAGTCCTTACATCGGAATTTAATGATTTTGCCTTTTATTATGGATTTCAAGTGGATCTTTGTCAGCCCGGAAAGCCCCGGACCAAGGGAAAAGTAGAGAACTCGGTGAAATATGTGCGGTCCAACTTCCTGCAGCGGAAGCATGATTCTTCCCTGGAAGCCTGGAATCGGGACGCCCTTCACTGGCTGGAAACCGTGGCGAACGCAAAGCCGAATCAAACAACCGGGGTGCACCCGATGAGCGATTTAAAGAGGAAAGTGGCCAACTGCTCCCGATAGGAGAAATTCAGCCTTTTGTCGTTACGAAGTGGGATAAACGCCTAGTACATGATGGCTATACCTCAATCAAATAGAAAAAGTATTCTGTGCCTACCTACCCTTCATTAAAAGAAGTTCGGATTCGTTGGCTAGACAGGGAAACGATTGAGGTGTGGGACCACATCCGAAAAATCACGGAATATGAAGTTAATAAGGATCCACGAAAAACGTTTATTCACCGGCCTGAACATCTGCCAAAAATAAAAGGAACTCCTGACGAGGGGGATATGGGTTTGGCGACCTCCCCGCATGTTCAGAAAGCTCCTGAGGTAGAAGTCCGATCCCTCGACTATTATGAAAATCTGCAAGAGGAGGAATCAGCTTTATGCAAGCCTTAGATGACCTGCATGAACGATGTCTACAGTTTGGATGGAAGTCAGTGGCACAAGAACTTGACGCCATCTTGGAACAAGCTTCTGCCAAAAGTATAACATATGCGGAATTTTTAAGCACCATCCTGCATCATGAAGAGGATTCAAAGAAAGAGGCTTCCTGGAACCGCCGAATGAAGAAAGCCCGTTTCCCATTTGTGAAAACCTTACCCGAGTTTGATTTCGCAGTCCAGCCGAGTGTCAGTGAAAACCGTATTCAGGATCTGATCTCGCGTTCCTTCTACCGTGACGGGCACAATGTCATTCTCTTGGGGCCACCGGGGGTTGGAAAGACACACCTGGCGATAGCCATCGCTTTGGAGGTCATTGACCAAGGACAGACAGCCCTGTTCATCCGGGCCGACGACTTTATTGAAGCAGCCAAAAAAGCTGCGGAGGACAATCAGATCAAAAAATTTCTGCGGCAATATGCGAGGCCTACCGTCCTGATCATGGACGAGATTGGATATGCCCCTTTTGATTCAACAAGTGCCCAGATCTTATTCCAGATCGTTTCTAAGCGATATGAGGAAAGCTCCTTAATTATCACATCCAACAAATCGTACAGTGAATGGGGAGAAATGCTTGGCAGTCCTGTTCTGGCCACCGCCATTCTGGACAGGCTCCTTCACCATAGCTCTGTCTTCAATATCCGGGGAGACTCTTATCGACTGTAAGAAAAAATCCAGGCAGGTATAGTTCCTCAAAAAACAGACTGGGAAACCGCTCATAAACAAAATTTCGGCTATACTCTAAAAAAGTAAACCGGCTAAATTATAAAATTTTAAGTTGTCCTTGACAGTACAATGTGTCTTTTAAATTTCTTTCATTTATCACTTTGAATCACCGCTATTCAAGAATTTTATTGAATAGTTGAATTATGGCCGTAAATAATCTTCTTTTCAACAATTAAACCCGATCTCTTTTCATTTATTTATAACCGTATTCCCAGAAAAAGAAAAACACCCCAAAACGTTTATATATCAACGTTTCGGAGCATTTTCCATGGTGTCAATCTTAACCCAAATACATACAAAGACGTCCCAGGAGAGATTCGAACTCCCGACCTACAGATTAGAAGTCTGTTGCTCTATCCAGCTGAGCTACTGGGACCTGTTAATTTAACGGACATTTTTAATTATATGGCTGGCCCTTGGTAAAGTCAATAGTTTTTCCCAAATTATTATTGGTTCTTTACCTCACGGCCAGCCAAATGACCTGTTTTCTTGAAATGGCGCTTTTCTCTAAGTAATAACGTGAGGGGCAGAGCCAAAATTAAAGGAATTAGCGAAATGTAAAATACATCTCCGGCAGCCACAGCGGATGCGGATGAGGCGTCCATTCCTGCTTGAATGTGCTGATTGGACCTGTATGCCAGCAATCCTGAAAAAAGAGCGATCGACAAGGAGGCGATGCATTGGCGCGTCCAGTTATTCAGTGCTGAAGCATAACCGGCCAGATCTTTCGGGACCGCTGCCATGCCCACATTGATGATCGGCATATTACATAGAGCAATTCCCAAATATCTGATTGATGTCCAGATAATTACGTACAAAGCAGTTGTCTGAAGCGTCAGGTTTCCCATCATGAATGTTCCGACACCCATGACGATCAAGCCGGAAACGATCAGCGGTACAGGGCCGGTTTGGTTATACAGCCTTCCTGTAATCGGGGTAAAAAAGGCCATGACCATCGCTCCAGGAACCATGATGAGCCCTGTTTCTAACGCTCCCAGATCCAGGGAAGTCTGCAAGAAAATTGGAACAAGAAATGCACCCGCATACAAAGCAATGGACAGAACTGCGTTTAGAATTATTCCATATGCAAATTTCCGATGGGCGAACACGGAAAAATTCAATAGTGGAAACTCAATCTTCAACTCCCGTTTTACAAACAATGCAAGCAAAATGGATCCCAGCCCAATCATGGCAAGTGTTTTTTCATCTATCCAGCCCCATGTACCTGCTTGCGCAAAGGCGGTTAGCAGCAGAATGCTCCCTCCAAACGAAAAAACAAGGCCCCATAGATCAAAAGGAGTTTTTTCTCCTCGATCCGTATCCGGCAGAAATTTGATGGCCGCAGCCATAGCAATTGCCGCAACCGGGAGATTGAAGTAAAACAGCGCTCTCCAATCAAACAGATCAATCAGGAAGCCCGCTAAAACGGGGCCGACAGCGGGTGCAAGCGCCGAAGACATGCTCCAGAGACTCATTCCAAATGCCTGTCTGCTTCTGTCTACCGTTTGATAAATCAGCGTTAATGTAGCCGGCATAATAATGCCGCTGAATATCCCTTGCATCAACCGAGCTGTGATTAACATTTCAATCGAAATGGACAGTATACACATGACCGAAAAAATAAAAAAGCCGGATAATGCGGCAATATACACCCGTTTATAACCAAATCGGGCTCCAAACCAACCTGCTGCAGGTGCAGCCGCACCTGCAGCGAGCATAAATCCTGTGATCGTCCATTGCGCAGCCGGAAGCTGTGTGGAAAACTCTGCCATAAAGCCTGGTACTGCAATATTCGTAGTAGACGTATTTAAAATCGCAAGAAAGTTTCCGAGAAAAACAGCAGAGATGATCGACCAAAATGCCTTTTCACTGCCCCTTGCTTTGTGAATCACTTTTTCACCTGATTTCCGTCTGTTCTATTAGCCATTTTATCAAAGAATTGAAGAAATGGATATGTTTAGATCTCATGTTCAACTGCGAATTTTGAGATTCGAGGCCATTTCAGAAAACGGAAAACTGCGGCCTTTTTTGGTTTTGTCTCAGACGGATAGGAGATCCCTTTGCCACCGACGCAAGTGCAGTGAAGTGACAGGACATGGGAAAGCTCCGGCAGTAAACCATCGCACGAAGAAAAAGCGTTAGCTTTTAAGTATGTCCATATTCGAAGTACAGGCAGTACTTGTGAAAGCGAAGCGGCAGGAGGTCACCGTTCTGATCCTGCCAGAAACTAAAAGACTCCCCGGAAAGTTGGCGCCCAGCCAGGTTTTCATCACCTGTAAAGCTGCACCGCTCTTCCTATTCAATTCATAAATCCGCAATCAATGGTTCCAATTTATTCATGGCAGCCGCCCGGTGGCTCAATTCATTTTTCCGTTCAGGCGTCATTTCAGCCATCGTCTTCTTCTCTGACGGAACATAGAAAATGGGATCATAACCAAAGCCGCCGTCCCCTCGGCGTTCAAAAAGAATATAGCCTTCGCATGTTCCATAAACCGTCATCGTTTCAATTCCGGGGCCTGCTAAAGCAAGCGCACAGTAAAAGCGCCCGGTTCTGTTCTCTTTACTGACCCCTTCCAGTTCGTCGAGAACCTTATCGATATTGGCATCGTCATCTTTATCTGTTCCGGCATATCTTGCAGAATAAATACCGGGTCTTCCATCCAATGCATCGATCACCAACCCGGAATCGTCTGCAACGACATATGTATCAGCAGCTTTGGCAATCGCTTCAGCCTTGATCACTGCATTCTCTTCAAAAGTTGATCCTGTTTCTTCTATGTCAGGAGCATTTTGCACATCCAGCAATGTCTGAACTTTAAAGCCATATTTCTTAAACAATTGTTCAAATTCCTTGGCTTTTCCTTTATTTTTCGTAGCTATGATGATACTTTTCATAATCAACCTACACTTTCATTCAAACTTTATTCAGCTGCCGCTCCTATTTTCTGAGAGATTTCTCCGAGTACTTCTTTCTGCAAAGCCGTTAATTCCTTCATTCCTTTCTCAGCCGCTGCCAGCATCTCCTGCAGCTGGTGTGCTGTAAAAGTGGATTCCTCTCCCGTGCCCTGAAGTTCAACAAATTCACCGGAACCCGTCATTACCACATTCATATCCACCATGGCCGCACTATCTTCGATATAATTCAAATCAAGTATCACGCCTTCTTCTTCAATGATCCCTACGCTGGTGGCCGCAAGAAAATCTGTTACTGGGAAAGCGGGCAATTCTTTTTCCTCTGCCAGCTTGGCAATGGCCATGGTCATGGCTACAAACGCCCCGGTAATTGAAGCCGTTCTTGTCCCGCCATCTGCCTGAATGACGTCGCAGTCGATCCAGATGGTTCGTTCTCCTATTGCGGCCAGATCTACAACCGCACGAAGTGCACGGCCGATAAGACGCTGTATTTCCATTGTTCTTCCGGAGACTTTACCCTTGGAGGATTCCCTGATATTCCTTGTTCCAGTTGCTCTTGGCAGCATAGAATATTCTGCGGAGATCCATCCTTTACCTTCTCCTCTTAGAAATGGCGGCACTCTTTCTTCAATACTTGCCGTACATATCACCTTGGTATCACCGACTGTGATTAAGACGGAACCTTCAGGATGCTTTAAATAATCGGTCTCGATTTGTATATGTCTTAGTTCATCTGCTTGTCTGCCATCCACACGCAATGATTGTTCCTCCCTTAAAAAACAATAGAGACGGCATGACCTAAATGCCGTCCTCTTTATAGCTTATTTATAGTATAACAAATATTGGTTATTTAATAACTTCCTGTATTTACTTTTTCTGGACGAGTAACCGGTGCTGTCAGCGGCTCACCCTTTTCATTCGCCAATTCTGTTTTTCCATCGACCTGTACAGAGACACTCTCAATTCCCTCCTGCTCCGTTAAAGAAAGAACAAGGGATTGTAAAGCAGCATCCGTTATAATATTCTGTTCATCGCTGCCTAAGATCGATTCATTGAAATTCAAAGTTACCACACCATCTTTAATGGTCGGAGGCTCCAACAAACTTACATCTCCGGACAAACCGCTCACCAACCCGGCGGTCAGTCCAGGTCCTTCTGCCAACTCATGGACCACCGCTTCCACATCGTCTTCTATATTATTCGAAATGCGTTGTGTAACCGGGACATAGTATACATCGTCTCCTGCTTGTGACAGATAATATACCGTTAATGGGCGGGTATTTGTGATATCCGCTGTATCGGTATCAACCAGATTGATTCCGTCAGCCCGTGAAAGTCCTTCTTTACTGATCGGTGTTCCATTTACAGGCATCTCTTCCAATACATGGCCATTCATTCTCAGTTCAACTGTTTCCACAGAATCAAACTGAGTCAACGTCCAAGTGACAGCCTCCAAAATTCTTTTTTCATCATTACCATCATAAGTCGCAAACTCTTCGGAGAAGTCCACAATCGCTTTGCCGTCTTTTATATCTACATCCACTGTTGTACCAGCCGGAAGAACGGTTCTAAAGCCATTAGGCAGCATTTCCGTTACAGGTCCATCTGCGACAAGATATTCCAATGCCTGTTTAGCAGCACTGTCTGAAGCCGGAAGCGGCAATGTTTGAGATACAACCATCCCATTTCGATCAATCAAATACAGATCCCTCATCACGGTGCCAGCCTGTTCTTCCCCTTCTCCTGCTGTTTCCTGATCAGCGCCTTCTTTCTCAGGTGCTGCCTCCTGTTCGGCGCTTTCTTCCTCAGGAGCTGTCTCATCCGTTGTGGTTTCCAGGTTCTCCCCCTCTTTTAAATAAGTTACATCTTGAGGCGGATCGAGCTTCTCCTTTTCTTTTTCGAAAAGTCCGCAGCCTGATATGAACGCACTTGCTGCCAAAATCACAGCAACCGCGGCTATTTTCGCCCGTTTACACATTCGTACCCCTCCTAGAACAGTTTGTACTTCATGTATACGAGCTTTCCTACTCATTTAGACCGCTTGACCCTATCTTTTTGTTAGAAAAATAGAAGCCTGGAACTGGTATTCGTTTAAGTCCATATAAAAACTGCCGTTAAGGGACGTACTCCCTGTACGGCAGCTAGTTGTCAGCTGAATGTGTCAAATACCGGCCGAGCCTGACAGATTGAATATGAAGCTTCCGTTCTTTCAGCCAATCCGATGCAATTTGATGAAAAATATCTACTGAGCCTGTTGTAAAAAACCGATGGTCTGGCGGTTCTTTTTGAATACTGATGGTTTTGTTATAGTGAAGAATGGCACTGACTTCCCTCGCTGTTTCTTCCCCTGAGCTGATGACTTTAACACCCGGGCCCATCTCCTGTTTAATTAAGGGACCCAGCAGCGGGTAATGGGTACAGCCAAGAATCAGTGTGTCAATTTCACTCCCTTTAAGCGGCGTCAGCGTTTCCTTTACTACCTTTTGGGCAATGGCACTATGATATTGTGAGCTTTCCACAAGCGGTACAAATTTTGGACAAACGAGTTGAGTGACTTCCACCTTGTTTTTGATTTGGTGAAGCTCCCGTACATATGCTTCACTTTTTACCGTTCCCACTGTCCCCAGCACACCTACTCGATTATTTTGCGTTGTTTTGATGGCTGCACGGGCCCCCGGTGAAATGACACCGATGACCGGGATCTGCAGTTTTGATTTAATTTCCTCCAATACTACTGCAGTTGCTGTATTACAGGCTATGACGAGCATTTTCAAGTCATATTTCATTAGAAAGGAAGTCATTTCCCACGTATATTCTTTTACTTCATCTGCTGGCCTCGGCCCATACGGGCATCTGGCCGTATCTCCTACATAATAAATCGTTTCATTGGGGAGCTGGCGCATAATTTCTTTGGCCACGGTCAACCCGCCAATCCCTGAATCTATGACTCCTATTACTTGATTCAATACAAACGCCTCATTCTTTTTTCATTTCTCGATGCAGCTTCTCCAAGCTCTCCATAAGTATCATAGCTTCTTGTTCAGAAAAGTCTTGGAGAACATCCTGTAAGTATTCCTGTCGTTTTTGAATGACTTCATTAATAATGGTTTCGCCCTTACTTAATAAGTGTATGCGAACGACCCGCCGGTCTTTCGGGTCTTTTACCCTCTCAACCAGTTCTTTTTTCTCCATTCTGTCAATTAAATCGGTTGTTGTACTGCAAGCTAAGAACATTTTATTGGACAATTCCCCTATAGTCATGTCCCCTTCTTCAAAGAGCCATTGAAGACCGATAAACTGCGGAGGTGTGATTTCATAGTCCGTCAGTATTTCGCGTCCCTTTTGTTTGACAATCGCAGATATGTATCTTAGGTCTTTTTCTATTTCGGCTACCCATTCCTCATTGTGCCGGACACGCGGCCTACTCTGCATCATTTCCGAACAACTCCCCGTGTTCTTTTATATGCATTGTCACCTTTTTCCGGCAAAAAAACAAGAGGGAATTCTGTGAATTCCCTCTTGGATGCTGTGGTTTTACAGCAGGTGTAATGATTCTTTTATAAACGCCGGAATATCGTCAGGATTGCGGCTCGTTACCAGTTGGTTGGAGCAGACAACGACCTCTTGATCTTTGTATTGGGCTCCTGCATATTCCATATCCACTTTGATGGATGTATAACCGGTCGCTTGTCTGCCTTCGAGAGATTTCGCAGAAATAAGCAGCTGAGGTCCATGGCAGATGGCAAAAACCGGTTTCATGTCATCCATAAAAGTTTTTGTAAATTGTACAAACCGTTTATCGGCCCGAAGCTGATCCGGGGAAAATCCTCCCGGCAAAAATAATGCATCAAAATCTTTCGGATCTGCTTCATCAATCCCTTGATCAATTGGTACCGTGGCATTTCCCTGCTTGCCTTTCACGGTCTTTCCCGAATCTCTTTCAATAGTTATCACAGAGTGTCCTGCCTCTTCAAAGGCTTTTGCCGGCTCTGTAAATTCAACATCCTCAAACAAATCTGTGATCAGTACCGCGATTTTCTTGCCCACTCTATCAGCTCCCTTCAGTTCTACATTTCCCGCACCATTTGTCATAAAACGTACAATTTCAATTTTGAGTGACAAGTTACGCTAACTTCAGCTAACACTAGTTGGCGATTCATGTTACTATAAGAAAAGCGGAAAGCCTTAGGCAACAAGGACAAAATGAATGTTGAGGGAGTTCTTCGCTGCCCTGGAGAAGCCACTTTGTCGAATAGGCTTCATGCCGGGCTACTGAGGGCTGAACAACACTCTCATTTATATTGCGCAGAAGATCATTCTTCCTGGACTTCCTGCCTTGGAGCGTTATGACCTAAGGTGATGGCGCTTGACACTGGACAATATCATAAATCGTTTAACCAGAGAACTTGGACAAACTTCACACTATTCTTTTACTCGTGAAGAATATACTAGACTTGGACAACCGTTCAACGTAGATTTAATTGGAGACTGGAGTGGACTTGTTTTGGATACGAAAAGAGCATTGCCCATACTGTTTGCAGTCATGTTTTTTGTGATGGTTGGATTTGGCATTATCATTCCTGTCCTTCCTTTTTACGCAGAAGAACTGGGCGCTTCGCCGACAGAACTTGGGCTGCTGATGGCCGTTTATTCATTTATGCAATTACTTTTTGCACCTATGTGGGGAAGGATTTCCGATCGAATTGGCAGAAAGCCGGTCATGATGATCGGTATTTTCGGATTGGCGATTTCCTTTTTTATGATGGCTCTTTCATCTGAATTGTGGATGTTGTTTGCAGCAAGAATTATTGGCGGGTTCCTTTCTTCTGCCAATATGCCGACAGTCATGGCATACGTTGCAGATATCACTTCAGAAGAAGACCGTGGTAAAGGGATGGGCATCATTGGTGCGTCCATAGGACTGGGCTTTATATTCGGCCCTGCCATCGGGGGAATTTTTTCACAGAACAGTTTAAGTATGCCTTTTTACATAGCTGGTTTTTCTTCACTGCTTACCTTTGTTTTTGTCTTGCTGATGCTGAAAGAATCTCATCAGCCTGGAGAAAAAGGTGAACAGACTGCCAGGAGGGTGCCGCTTCATCAAGCGCTCCGCGGTCCCATCAGCATGTTGTATTTCTTACAATTATTCACATCCGTTTCATTAGCCGGGCTCGAAGCAACTTTTGCGTACTTCGCTGCCGAAACCGCCGGATTGAATACAGTTCAGCTGGGCTACCTGTTTATGATCATGGGTTTTGCCGGAGCCTTGGTACAAGGCGGGTTAGTTGGGAGGATGACCAAGAAATATGGGGAAGGAGCGGTGATTCAACTCGGCATCATCGTTTCTGCCATTGGCTTTGGTTTAATCCTTTTGGTAGACAGTTTCTTAACTGCTGCTATTTACCTGACGATTTTTGGGATCGGAAATGGAGTGATCCGTCCAAGCGTCTCTGCGCTATTGACAAAAAGAACCGCAGCAGGCTATGGAAGCACAACCGGATTACTGTCTTCCTTTGACTCATTTGGCCGGATTGTCGGACCGCCATTGGGGGGCTGGCTATTTTCCCAGGCCATCGGCTTGCCTTATATCATTGGGGCCATTCTTTCTATTTTTACATTCGTTTTGTATCAAATCTATCAAATGCAATCAAAAAGAGCACGTTCGGTGTAAATTGCTAATATCGGAGAAACGGCTGTTTTCTATGGCAGCCGTTTTCGTCATGATTCCTATTAAAATGCAAAAAAAGAGGAGAACCCCCTCTTTTTATTGCCCATTCATTTGATCCATAGTTATTTCTTGTGCATTTTCCAATGCCTCTTTTGGCACCTCGATGCTTTCTACTCCATTATAATTACTGTATGTTCCCCTTATATCCATCTGCATATTCACTTTCTGGCCTTCCACCTCGGTATCTGTATCAGTAACCATGTTCATCGCAGTTAAATAGAACGTTTCTTTATCAATGAACAGCTCATATTCCATCTTGTTAAATGTCATCGTACCCATCATGTTTTCTGTCTGCATTTCAGGCGGCAGCGTTTCTTTCACCTGGTCTTTTAAAAATTGGTCAAACTTCTCGCCAGATGCCTTTAAAGTAAGAATATAGTTCTTTTCATCCTGTTGAAAATCAAACTCATCAACAAATGGCTTGAGTTGCTCCAACTGTCCGGAAGGGTTCGTTTGGTTTTCAGACATTTGAAGGATTTGCCCGGATAATTCTTCCGGCAGCTTCACCCAGGCTTGCTGGTTTGGCTCATACATATAGAACCCATCTTTTGTCAAATAAGCTTCGATATTTTGCTCCTGTCCTTCAATAGACATCGTCATCTGTTGATGCAGTGCCATGGGATCAGCGATGAAAGCCAGAGAAATGTCCGAATTGATATCCTGCTTTTCGCCTTCAGCACTGATGGCCTGCTTCATGGTCATGTCACTTTCAAAACTATGAACATTTTTATTGGCTTCCTCGGTTTTCTTATATACTTCTTCTAGTGTAAGTTCCTCTTCTTGTTCCTTGGCCTCCGTCTCTTTAGTTTTTGTTGTGCTTTCACCTGATTGCTCTTGTTCCACCGGCTCCGCTGTCTGATTGCAGGCTGCTAGCATCAGCATAAGCATAGCTGCCAAAATCATCCATAATGTTTTTTTCATGAATAAAGTTCCTCTCCTCAAAAATTAATCAAGTGCTTAATGCTCTCATTGGTTATACGTATGAGAAGTCTAATAGTTTCGCACGTTTCATCATCAAGCCAAAAGACCTTCACGGCTGTACTCAGCATCAAGACTTTTTCTTCATGGCTCTTTCCCGACGTTCTTCAATCGCTTGGACAAGTTCTTCTGCAGAACACGCCAGATTGTATAACGGTATGTTTACCTGTGACGGCAGCAGTCCTTGATTTAAACGGGTAAACAACTTCTTCATTCCATTGGAACGGTCAATGATCAACTTTCGGTCAAGTGTAAATATGCCAAGGTACACCTGACCCGGGAAGCTTAGAAATTCAATCGCTTCAATTTCCTCCCATCTGACGAGGCCGGCACCAATAAAACTTGAATGGTCCATAATGCCTTCTTGCGTGACAACAACAGCCGGTTTCCTCTTTATAAGTACACAGATATAATACAGGAAACACAGCCCAAATACGATGCCAACGACGATTCCCAGGATCATCGGCAATAATGGTTCATTAAACGGGACTGCTGTAATGAATATACCCAACGCAGCAAAAACCAGACTTATAACAGCCAGTAGAACCATCCTGGCTTTCTTCGCATGACAATAAAAATCATTTTTCACCAAAATACCTCCTGCAGCATTCAAGCAGCCATCTTTCAGCTTAATCGTTTTGTTCCAAAAAATAAATCCTCCGAATGACCTACGGAGGATAGACATTTTTATTGTTTCCAATGAATTTGTGTAAACTTGCAGCCGCTTTTTGGCTTGGACGGCATGCTGACAAGACTGTAACTCAGATCCTGTTCAGGCATTTGATAGGTGATCTTGTTTAAAAGGAAATCTGCACATACTTTCATGGCTTCTATCGTTATTCCTTCCCCCGGACAACGGTGGCCTTCCACATAGCTGCCGCCTCCCTGCGGGATCAGTTGATATTTCTGGCTGTTCTCCTCCACTTTAAAACGTTCCGGATGAAACAATTCGGGATTATCCCACAACTCTGGGTCATGATTCGTACCGTACACATCTAACAAAGTCAGAGTATCTTTTTCAAAATCATAATTGCTCCATGTAAAATCTTTTTTTACCCGTGCTGTTACAAACGGAAAAAAAGGATAGAACCTGCGGATTTCCTGTACGAACCATTGGAGATATTGACCAGTGGGCTCTGAAGCAAGTTTCCCTTTTTCTTCAGGAAATTGCTCCAGGGCCAGTACAGTAAAACACATATAGATGGCGATTGCAGTTATGGGTCTTAGTATATTGAGGATCTCTACCGCTGCCGTATGCGGGTCTAACCGCTCACCTTCTACATCTTTATGCCAGGACATGGTGTATAGGGCTGTTTGCGGATCCGGAGACCATTCTCCCTCTCTCACCTTTTCAACAAGCTCTTTCATCCATGCCTCTAGTATATTGCGGTTGTGCCTTCCCTTCCAATGTTCGGGCCCTATGAGGGCAGGTGTTTCAAAAAGAGACGCCAGTTCATTTGTTCTTTTTTCCAGTTCTTCATCCGGTAATGGAACTCCTGCCCACTTGCAGGCTGTTTGGCATAAAATCTTTTTTGCTTCCTCATAAAAAACAATCTCGTCTTTCCCGGTCCATTCCTCCACCGCTTTTTTCCAATCAGTCCGGTGTATGTCTATAAACTTTTTTGTATTCTCTTCGGACATGAGAGACATGAACATTTCTTTCCGATTCAAATGCTGGTTATCATCCAGGGTTTGAACACCTTGTTTTCCAAACAATGTTTCCTGTACACGCTTTGGAGCTGCTCCTTTTCTTTTGAATTTTTCTTGGTCATAAAACAACTCTGCAGCGTTTTTTCCGCCCATACAAATTGCTTTTTGCCCTAGCAGGCGAGTTTCAAAAACATTTGATTGAAAGCTTTTCCGTCTGTTGAGGATATACATATATCCTTCCCTCATTAAAGAAACACTATGGTCCAATCCTTCTTCACGAGGCACGTCCTGTGATTCCGGCATATGTACAGTCTCCTTTTTTAAAAATATATCATAGGTTATATGTTCCCCAATCAGATGATGAAAAAACAATAAAGAAACATAAACATATGATCAAGTTTATGGACCGCAAAACAACATAAGATTCTTTACATTTTCAACAGACGGCTAAGAAAAATTTTAATTCCGGTTTCTTGCCAAGCATTCTGCTGCCTATGGAGCAGCCGGTGAAGCATTTTTTGAAGAAAGGCGTTTGCGATAAACTGCTTTGCTTAACGTAATGCTCAATTCATATAGAAGGAGTAAAGGAATAATAACCAAGACGTCAGAGATAAAATCTGGAGGTGTGATTAAAATAGATACAACAATCAATAGAAAGTATGAAATTTTCCTTGACTTTATAAGTTTGGCCGGATCAAGAACACCAATTCTTGTCAGAAACATAACCACAGCCGGCATTTCAAATAAACATCCAAATGGAACAACCAAGTTTAGCATGAACGTGAAGTACTTTTCAGCTGTAAAAAAGGTTTGAAATAAATCCCCGGTTAAATTGGATAAAAAGGAAAGCACCAATGGAAACAAGATAAAATATCCAAAGGCGATACCGGCGCAAAATAAGAAAAAAAGTCCCGGAATATACATTAGTGTTAATTTTTGTTCTTCCCTGGACAACGCCGGTTGAACAAATTTCCAAATTTCATAAGCAGCAACAGGAATAGTAACAGCCACCGCCATGACGCCTGCAATCATCATGTAGATCCGGATAATATCCCCAGGTCCGAGCAAGGCCAGCTTTCCATCCAGATCTTTCACCAGAAATTGATAAAGATCCTGGACAAATATAAAAGAAAATACAAAAGCCAAAACAAAAGCAATCAATATCACAATGATCCTTTTTCGCAATTCCTCTAAATGCCCAACCAAGTTCATCTGTTTTTGATCCATGTTAAAACTCCTTTAAACAGAAAGGTGCAACCAGTTATGGCCAGCACCTTCCTTCAATTTAACCCTTAGCTGCCCGTTTTTGTCTGAGACGTTTCAACTGCAGACAGCTTTTGATTTTCACCAGTTTTTCCTTCCTCTTCTCCGTTGACCAGATCATTCGTTGCTTTTTTAAATTCCTTTAATGTGCTGCCGGCTGCACGGCCAATCTCAGGCAATTTAGAAGGGCCAAAGATAATGAGCGCGATCACCTGAATAAGAATCAGACCTGGAATACCGATATTTGACAGCATATGTCCACCTCTTTATGAAAAATGTGATGTACTCGATTAAGCGATTGGGGCACCATGGCGTTCCAGTGCGGCAGCTTCCAATATGGACATCCCTTGCTCTTCTGCAGCAGCTGCAAGTTTGTCGGAAACAACTGGCCCAAGGTTTGCCGGAGGAGCAGAGAAACCCATCGCACGCTGGCGGGCTGAATTTCTGCGAGCAAATGGTCCCCAAATCGCAAATGTAATGCCGGGAGTTTGGATGTTGACGAAGAATGTGTTCCCATCCGGAGAAAATGTAGGACCGGCAAATTCAGAACCGTTCATTGTATTTTCAGCGAATGTGTACACATTGCCTTCCGGCGTCATCCCGATGATACGGTCAGTTCCTGGGCCGTCTTCTGCAATCCACAGGTCGCCCCATGGTGTCATGCAGATGTTATCAGGCATTTCAAGATCGTTTTGATCTGTAGATTCATAAAATAGTTCTAACGTATTCGTGGAAGGGTGATAACGATAAACCCGGCCAAGGTTGCCTGTCCCTGCATTTGTATCATCAAACCAGAAAACTCCGGCAGAAAAGAATGCACCTTCAAGGCGGCTAAACTGAATGCAGCCTTTATCTTTTGCGTCTTGCTGTGCACGCTCGGGATTTACTTCTCTCCAAATAACCCCGTATCTTTTACCTGTGTTAAAGGTGCTGGCTTGAGAAGCCGGAAGCTCTTCAATCGCTACTGCTTCAAGCTTTCCGCCCTTTTGAAGAGAACCGAGCTTTTGACTGCGGTCATTTGGGGTAAAGCGGTAAAGAAAGCTTGGACTGGAATCTTCCGTCAAGTACCAGATACCCGTTGCCGGGTCAACGGCACATGCTTCATGAGAAAAATAACCCATATCACGGATCGGCGTTTTAGACATTTCATTTTCAGGATCCAGCGGATTCACTTCAAACACAAATCCGTGTCCCAACTCGCGTGTTTCTTCACAAGTCAGCCATGTTCCCCAAGTGGTTGCACCGCCTGCACAGTTGCGGATCGTTCCGGAACTGGTGACATACTCTTTAATGACTTCACGATTAGGAGCAACAACCATTGCTGTTGTTCCTCCTGCAGCGCCTTTGCTCCAAGGATTTTTCCCATTTACCGGATATTGGGAGTTCGTGCTGTTTTCATGGTTACGAACCAGGATCGTTGTGTTTTTCTCTCCCTTATATGCTGCCATCCCATCTAGCATGGCTGGTACCAAATCTCCGTTTGTCATTTGATCGCCGGTTCTGGAAATAATTTTGTAATGAAAACCTCTTGGAAGATCAAGTATTCCATTTGGATCTTTGACGAGCGGACCATAGCCGCCAAAACCTCTATTACCTTTTGGAGCTGCAGCCGCTGTTGATGCCTGGCTTAATGATAAAAGTCCGGCCGACCCCAGCGCCACAGCCAATGTGCTCATTCCGCCAACTTTCAAAAATTCCCTTCTGTTCAGTCCGGTATTGTCAGATTTCATCCATCCAACCCCCAAGTTTGTATAATAGACTGCCAGAGCAATCTTCATGTCTAAAATTAACAATCCAGATTAAACCTTTGGTTGAGTTTATGTAATAAAATGGTTAACCGGATCAAAACAGGGCGAAAGTTGGGGAGTTATGGAAAAAAGTATAGTTAGTATCACCCATTTTTGTTTTATTTTGAAACAAAATGAACAAAACGAGCACACCATTGATTCCATGGTCTTATTCCCGTTCTTTCAAAATATGAAAAAAATGTAAAATTTGCATAAACCATGTAAAATATATTTAAAAAGACCTCTCCTTTTAAGAGCAGGTCTTTTGCCATTCCATTGATTGCCGCTTCGTCATACTGATTTACACTTTGTTTTTAACAGGAAACTTAAATTTGAGCCTTCCTCTATCTATCCGCAAGATTGCATCAAACGATTTTCCTTTTTTGCTTTTGAATCCTTTAAGAACCCCGGTTTCCCCTGTCACCAGCAACTTTTTCACCATTTCTCCGCTTAATTTTTTTCCGCAGATAAACTTGGGAAGGGTGAATTTGCAGCCCTCCTGATAAGCAGTGCATCCGTAAAACTTACCCTTATCCAGCACCTTTCCTTTTCCGCAAAAAGGACAAGATCCTGCCGCTGTTTGATCCTGCATATCTTTGATGGATTCTTGTATTCGTCCGACATGGTTCGGTGCATTCTCCATCAGGGATTGGATGAATTTTTCAATATGCCCAAGAAAGACATCCTGCGATCCTTGAGATCGCCCAATTTTGCTTAAACATTTCTCCCACTTTCCGGTCATCTCTGCACTGGACAACAAAGTTCCTTCTACTGCCTGACAAAGAATTTCACCTTTTCTCGTTACGCGTACAATGTTCTTTTTTACTTGAATATATTGTTGGTGTTTTAAAGTTTCAATGATGCCTGCACGAGTGGCTTCTGTTCCAATTCCCTCGGTTTTACTCAGCATCTCTTTGGCTTCTGCATCTTCGATATCTTTTCCTGCACTTTTCATCATTTGGATCAATGTTCCTTCTGTAAATGGTTTGGGAGGCTGCGTCATGCCTTCTTTCAATTTTACTTCTACCAGACATGACTCACCTTCAGACATGACGGGAAGATTGTCATTTTCTCCTTTTTTGCCATTCCTATTTTTCTCCTCTTTCGGAAATAACGCCTTCCATCCTTTGTTCAGCTCCACCTTCCCTGTTCTTTCAAATATCATCCCATTTATCTGAACCTGCACTTTGGTTTCTTCATACTCATAATCAGGTGCAAACATAGCCAAAGTCGTTAAAAGGACTTCACGATATATATTCTGTTCTTTGACAGACATGGTTTGCAGATTTCGCACTTGCTTTGTCGGAATAATCGCGTAATGTTCCTGCACTTTGCTATCATCCACAAATCTTTTTTGAGCATGAGGATAAGCTGTCTCCAACTGGACGCCAGCACAGTTTTGATATGCTGGAAGATGCTTTTTTAAATAGGAAAATTCATTTTTCGTTATAAAATGCGTGTCCGTCCGCGGATAACTGATCAGCTTTTTCTCGTATAACCCCTGGGCGATTTTAAGGGTTTCAGAAGGGCTGTATTTCCAGAGTTTATTGGCTTTTGCCTGTAAAGTGGAGAGTGAGTGTAATCGGGGAGATTTGTTTTTCTTGCGTGCTTTTTTGATTCGGTGTATGACTCCCTTGTTTTCCCCTTCATGGACGTTGTGTTTTTGCAATCGTTGCCGCGCTTCTTCCTCTGTTTGGAATTTCTCCTGATATTTTGCCTGAAAACTTCCGTTCTCTACCTTTGTATCTCCGATCCATTCATAGAAAGGCTTGGGCTGAAAGTTTTCAATCGCTTGCTGACGTTGGTAGATTAAGTAAAGGGTTGGTGTCTGTACCCGTCCAACGCTAAAAGGGCCGCGCACTCCTTTTTGCTGCAACAGCAAAGTATACAGTCTGGAGGCATTCATGCCGACCAGCCAATCGCTATACTGCCTGGTCTGCGCTTCATGGTACAATGGAATAGTTTGGCGGCCTTCTTTTAGATTTCGAAATCCTTTTTGTATTTCATCCTCTTCCAATGAATTGATCCATAGCCTTTTCGTTGGTTTATGAGCCGCTCCCGAAAGCATGATCATACTCCTGGCAATATTTTCTCCTTCCCGGTCACAATCCGTAGCCACAATAATTTCTGTTGCCGAGTGCAGCAGCTTTTTTACTACATTGAACTGTTTTCTTTTGTCTTTGGCCACCTGAAACTTAAATGTTTCCGGGATGATCGGAAGGGTCGATAATGACCATTTTTTCCAATCGCCTTTATAATGTTCCGGCTCTACCAGTTCAATTAAATGGCCAAACCCCCACGTGATAAAAGCCTTTTGCTGAAAATATCGGCTGTCATTCACTTCAATATATCCGTCTTTTCGGGCGATATTTCGGAAAGCATCGGCATAAGCCCGTCCCTGGCTCGGCTTTTCGGCTAAAATAACGATCCCCATGTGAGCTCCCCTTTTCAAATATTCTTCCGGAGTCATGATTTTTCCTTGTTCACTTCTCCGGTAGATCTTAACAGTTTAAGTATATTTATTATAAACGAACATTTGTTCGCCCGCAATCAGAATTGCCCATCTACATGGAATTTTCAATTTCTTATATCGAAAACCCCTATCTTCACGAGATCTGTTCATCCATTAAGTTCCTTTTCCTACCTGCATTTTTTCGTACACATTCATTATCCGCAGGAAAATGCACTTTTTCTTGCAAAACTATATTCATTTTTATGTATTTATGACATAATTATTTCATATAAGCTTGAAAGGATAGTTTCTATGATACCTATTGAACTGATTTGTCACGAAATGAAACGATTAACCGATGAGTATTACTCATGCGAAAACCCTGAAATTAAAGTTTTAATTTTCGATGATATAAAACTTTTAAGCAAAGCGCTTTTTCTTAGTGATCTTCCTGATAAATAATATCCCATTCCTGTACTCCACTTGCTCAATCTATATCAGAAATTGAAAAAAGGCAAACTGCAGTACACAGCAGTTCGCCTGTTTTTAATACCTGTTTATTTTTTATCTTCAAATTCTGCTCTCGATCCGTCTTTAAAAGTGAGTTCCAGCTCAAATTTTTTGTAATTGGACTCTAATGAAAATGCATCTAATGCATGTTGAATCGCATCTTCCTTACTTGTCTGCCCGTCGACCGTCAGCTTTTCAACGTTCGGAAAAATGTTATTAAATGCCTCTTGTCCGTTCACACGGAGATCATTGATCTCATCTTCCAATTCTGCTTCCACACCTCTGTTTTGATCGTTTTCCAGGCTTGCTTCGAATTCTTGACCACCATCATATTCGACAGATAACTCAAAATCTGTATAATTCAGTGCATCCATTTTAGCCTGCGATTCTTCAGATACAACGTTCTTGCTTGTTGCTGAATCGTTTGTATTGTTATGGTTTGTTGCTGTATCATCGGAATGGATATTGTCTTGATCATCAGCATTATGGTCTACTTGGCCTTCGTTATTTGAAACATCAGTCCCCTGAGTATTCTCTGTATCATTATTGCTTGTGCCGCAGGCTGCTAAAGTGAAAGCTAACCATAAAACAGCTGTTAAATATACAACTTGCCTCATATGTATCCTCCCAGTTTGATTAGTTTATACGTCAGCTTCCCCTTCAGAATCAATGATTAAATCAACCAAACTTGATAGATAAAAAATGAATTTATTCACATTATTATTACTCTATATGTATGCCATTCCGCATTAGAATAGGATTTGGCACCTCCATAAATAAAGCCGGATTTCATTATCCGGCCTTTACATTATGAATGGCGTGAGGTATATGGACATTGTGGATGGTTAATTCAGGCCTGCTGCCTATTCTGATGTTGATACCAGTTTGTCCAAGCCCTTCACTGATATAAAATCGTTTCTCTTTGTAGGTATGCAAACCTTTGACCATATTCATTTTAACCAGCTTACCCATTTTCACAAGATGATATGGTTTCGGCCAATGAATTTGTCCTCCGTGAAAATGCCCGGAGAGCATGTAATCAAAGTGATAGTCATTCATGGACAGAACAACGTTGGGATCATGTGTAATTACCAGATTATATCCTTCTTTAACTCCATCATAGGATTCCTTCAAATTGCTCCGGTTCGTACTGAAATCATCAATTCCAATAATGTTTAAACGGACCCCTTCCATATCAATCTGATCGTTTTCATTTCGCAATAGCTTGACATCATTATCAGTGAAAATATCCTTTAGCTGCTTTAAGTCTTCTTTACGCAATACATAGTCATGATTGCCAAATACCGCGTACATACCAAAGGCCGGATTTAGAGATTTAAACACTTGTAAATACGGCAACAGCTTCGGGATACTTCGCTTTCTATCCAGAAAATCGCCGGTCAAAGCAATCAAATCAATCGATTGCATTTTCAGCTTCTCATATAATTGTTCTGGAGATATTGAAATATTTTCAAGATGCAAGTCAGAAATATGCAATACCCGCAGGGGGCTGTTATTTTTTGTTTTCAAACCATTTTCACATGTAAGATCTATATGATTCATGATTACTGATCGAGTATTTTTATTTCCTACATATATAAATAAACTCAAAGCTAACAATATTAGCAGTACAGTCATCACTCTTTTTCCCCCTTCTCCTATTCATTATACGTGGAAAGCGGGAGAGTTGTAACCAGAAATATATGGATGGAATCTCAATCGCCTAAGCAGAAGTGCTGGCACTCCGGCGTTACTGTGTCGCATTTTTAGAGCCATATGATGTATGTTTAGAATTACCGATCATTTCCCCCGGCAAGTGGTTTTTTGAATAGTGAACCGCTTAATGGTTGAACGGTAGTCTAAAAACAGAATACCCAGCCAAGAAAAAACAATAATTTCGGTTATTGAAATATGCCTTTCGGTCTGGACAAAGGATAGTATTCTTGTCTACTCAACACCTATTTCTTTTTTTGACGAAATAAGTCAACGGATTTATATCCAAGGGACAGAATCTCAACCATTTGAGCTTGTCGTTTTTCAAGGGTTTTTTGTTGCTTGGCTGAAAAGATATAACGAGCCCAATCCTTTTGGTAACCTGGCGTTAATTCCTGATAAAATTTCAATTCATTTGGATGATCTGCCAGTAGTTGTTCTATATCTTTTACATGATCCTCATAATCTGCCATACGTTGACTGGCAGCTGCAGACTTTTTTACTTTTTCTCGTTTCAACCCAACAACCGTAAATACACCGTCCATACTAACCATCCTGGAGAATTTTACATCGCTATTTCCCACATACCCATCTTCCGTTACTTTCATCGCCGGAAAAATATCATCTCTATGCACGAATGTTTGATATCGTTTGTTTCCTTTTTTAGGATAAGCAAAAAACAGGTATCCTTTTTCAATCAATTGTCCTTCCTTGATTATACGCTCTGTGAAATTGACCATCTCTTCCAATGTTTCAACAAAAATAAATATAGCATCATGTTCTTTGGATAAAGAAGTCTGGTACCCATTGAATAAGTCATAGTCACTCGGCTGATTTAAAACGGCCATATTTTTATACTTGGCAAGATGTAATTTATCAATAATTGTCATTATGTTCTCCTTTATTTTTTTCTGTTTACAAGAATGGTTCTTTCATGACTTTCCAACTCTATCCTCCATCAGCCAAAGAACTTTGCTGGAAAGGCTATAGCAAACATGGCTTGTTGAAAGTTCTGGATAATAATATTTTTTAAAATGACTGACTACGTGCCTGACTTCTCCAAATACCCCTTTAACGCATCCAAATCTTTTGCACAGGCTTTCTTAAAGGAACCAACGATCAGCTTCCCCAAAAATTTTGACAATCCAGTAAGCCCCCTGATCTCAACCATGAAGTGTAATTTCCGAGTGTTCTCCTGATGAGGCAATGAGGTATGTAAAAATATATTCGCCTTTCCCGGTTGTTCCTTTTGTTCCATCACAGCGGAGAACAATTTTCTCGGGTTCCTGCAGTTCGACAACCTCAAAATGTTCAGCAGCCTCTTTTCCAAACATCTTTCTGGTTTCCTTCCACTCGCTTCCTGTTCTAAGAGGCCCTTCACCCAGCCGCTCCATTTGTACTAATCCTTGCATCCAATTGGCAGCTGCATCAAGATCAAGTAAACTTTTGTATGCTTTCTGCTGAGATACTTGGATCGAGCGTCTCACTTCAAATTGAATACTCACGTTCCTTGCCTCCTTCAATACAGTTTAATGATATGAACTCCGGATGATTGATTTGAAATGCTTTTAATATACATTGTAACTTAGGTTTGAACAGGATGGAGGACGTTTTTAGGTAAAGTATCCAAAATGTCGTGAAGACATTTGTTAAATATATTTTTCCATGGCACAGAACTTACAAGGAAGGTGTTGCACATGGATCCCAAACGAAAAAGAGTATGTAACTTGAACGGTTGTCAGACAGATTACACCGCTGAAACTGAATAATTGTTTCGTCAACAAGCGGCCCTCTCTAAAAAGCGCTTTTCGAGAAGGGAATTTCAAAGGATCGATAGGATAAAGTAATAAAAAAGGATCCCTGCCAAAACTGGAAGGGATCCTCAGGAGAACAATTATAATTTATTTAAAATTTCTTTTATGAATGCCGGCTCGTCCTTTGGTGTGCGGGAAGTGATAATATTTCCGTCTACTACTACCTCTTGATCAAAATAGTTGGATCCAGCGTTTTTCAAATCATCACGGATACCCATATAGGAAGTTGCATTGACACCTTCAAGAATATCAGCACTAATCATCACCTGCGGGCCATGACATATACCAGCAATCACTTTACCTTGATCATTTGCTTGTTTTACAAATTGAACGACTTCCTCATGAACCCGAAGAGCCTCTGGGGCGGATCCGCCAGGAATAATAACGGCATCATAATCGTCAGCCTTCACTTCACTTATAAAATAGTCAGAAGTATAAGATACTGTTCCTTTCTTGCCTTTCAGTTCCGCTCCTTTTTCAAGACCTACCACATCCGCTTCGTGGCCTGCTTCCTTCATTGCTTCATAAGGATTCTTCATTTCCGAGTCTTCATAGCCATCAGCGAGTAAAAAGCATATCTTTGCCACTCAAAATTCACTCCTATGTATGTTACATCCAGTTATATTTTAAATGGTGTGCAGAGGAACTTCCATTAAAGTGATTTCTTAAATTTCCATCACGATATCATCCATTCGTTCAACGAGTATAACGGAAATAACAAAGTCTCATAGGCGTACTGATTTGATTTATTCGATATGATGCAGTCTCTCAAACCTGCCAGGAAGTACGGTTATCCCGCTCGAATTATAGTGTTTCCATTTCCTTATGTCTAAAAGTTTTAAGGTCATATTCGCAAGAGGATCTTGCCGGAATGAACACATTCTAGAGGTTGAATCGCTCCGACTAGTATGACGGTTCATCGCTGTCGTAACATTGAAGTGCTCCTCGACAGAAGCCGGCACAAGTTTTCATCAGAACCGAACATTTCCCCTTCCATAACGTTAAGCCCATGATCCACGGCATCATGCCAGTAATTCGAAAAAATGATCGTGTGGGATATGGATTATGGCGATGTGAAAATGCCCTCCATACCGTGGCAAGGACATATCCAATAAGTCCTTTTTATATCCGCAACAAAATTTTTGGACTAAACGGCTATGGTTTTAAAACGACTTTAATACAGTTATCCAATTTCGCATCAAAAATCTCATAACCATGTTTTGCTTCCTCCAGCGGCATGGGATGGGTTATAATATCGCTTAAATCCACTTTTCCTTCTGCTATTAAATCATGTAAGAAAGGCATATAATGAATCACTGGTGCCTGGCCTGTTCTAATGTTCACATTCCGCTGGAACATATCACCGAAGGGAAATCCATTATACCGAGAAGAATAAATTCCTGTTACCTGAATATTTCCACCTTTCCTTACAGCCTGACTGGCCATTACCAATGCTCCCATCGATCCACCGTGAAGTCGTAAACCTGTTGCCAGAAATTCCAAATCCGACATTTTTCCATCCATGCCCACGCAGTCAACGACAACATCCGCACCGCCTTTTGTCATTTCATGTAAATGGGCTCCGACGTTTTTATAATCCTCAAAATTAACGGTTTCCACATGGTTTGTTTGTTTGGCATGTTCCAGGCGGTATCCAACATAATCGACGGCAATAACCCTTTTCGCCCCTTTTAACCATGCAAATTTTTGTGCTAATAATCCTACAGGCCCACAACCCAGAATAATAACCGTGTCTCCTTCTTCCATCCCTGAGTTATCTATGCTCCAATATGCCGTTGCACCAGCATCTGAAAGTAACACTAAGTTATCATCATCTACTTCACTGTTTTCGGGAATTTTAAAAGGGGTAAAGTTACCATATGGAACACGCATATACTCTGCCTGCCCTCCGGGGTATCCGCCCGTAGTACCGGAGTATCCAAAATATGAACCCATTTCCCCATTATCGTTTGCATTATCACATTGACTTTCTAGCTCATTCTTGCAAAACCAGCATTCTCCACAACTCACATTAAACGGAACAACCACCCTGTCCCCTTTCTTTACCTTTGTTACATCTGGTCCCACCTCTTCTACAATCCCCATTGGTTCATGTCCAATAATATAATCTTCTTGAAAATTTGGGATCATTCCATGAATGAGATGCAAATCAGAGCCGCAAATCGCTGTACTCGTCAATTTAACAATAATGTCATCGGATTTTTGAATTTTAGGTGCATCTACTTCTTTCACAGCCACTTCTTTTACGCCTTGAAAGGTTACAGCTTTCATCATTGATCTCCTTTACTATTTTGGTGGTGTTGGAAATAATCCTTTTCGATTATGATCATCCGGGAAGAGATTAAGTGCAGCTATGTCTACCGCATTTTGCGCTGCTTTCAGATCAAGCGTTTGCTGTTCACTTACATCATAGGGGTGAAACCATTTTTTACTCATCATCAAATCAATTAATTTTGTTTGATAATCGATGGCAGCTTCCATTTGATTGCGAATCGTTGTTCTTACTTCCGGGCTTGCCGCTTCGGATAAAGCAACGGAATAATTCCGAATGGTTTCCTTCACTGTTATTAAAAGATCAAGTGCAATGGCTGAATCGATCTTCTCAGGCATCCCGACGGAATTAATCGGATCTAGATAGTCATTCATCTTCCTCACCTCACTTACTCCGTTTTTGCATATGAATAAAGTCGCTGTAATTCTTTTATATCCGTAACAGTCATGTCTACATTTTTCTGTAACAACTTCCTGAGATCTTGGTCAAAGACCACCCCTTGCATTAGCTTCGACTTGAGTAATCCTACTGTTTTCAAGTTTAATAGCTCGTGGGTGTCCATTGTTTCATGCAAAGCGAAATCCTCTTTACCCAATGTGCTAGCCTCCTTACATGTTTCAAATTAAGCATAATTTGCCCTGAATCGCCCATGATATACAAAGCAGTAAAGGATATCGGGTGAACAGCTATGCAGAATAATGAAATGAGAAATACACAAGCTATATGGAAACGATATTTGAAGATGAGGTGAGAAAATGTGGAAGGAAAATTAGCTCTTCATGAACGATTAGAGTTACATGAAATATTAACTTTTAAAAGTTTATGTTTGACAAAGGCTGCGACCATGTACGGTCTAGCAGGCTGCGAGGACCTAAAAAATATCCTTGAGACGGATGTAAATGAAGGAAAAAAACATATCAACCAATTGAATCAATTACTTAAGAATAGGGAAGTGGTGTCATGACGAACATCATTCAAAAAATAGCTGGATTAAGCGGTATGACCGATCAAGTGATTGCCACTGATTTTCTTATTTCCACAAAATCAGCAGTTCGCAATTTGACATTTGCTTTGACAGAGTCGGTAACCCCCGAGGCAAGAGATGTCCTGAGAGAACAACTGGATTATGCGATTGATGCACACGAAAAAATCAGTCAGTATATGATTGAAAAAGGTTATTATCATCCCAGTAATTTAGAAGAGCAGCTGGAGGTGGACCTAAAGACTTCAAAAGCAGCATTAAAATTGGCTAAGTGATTTTTTAACGAAGGATACTAAAAATGAACAAATATAGGGAGCGGCCTCTTTCCTTGGCACATTGTCCAAAGAAGGGGGCTGATTTCTATTGTGGCTTATTACGTGCTGTAAGAGCATTCTTCAGCTTGGACTTTTAGATTCCAAGAATAACAAATAATTTAATAGTTGTTTCTCCTTCTCTACGTCTAATTCAACAATACGAATGATCAAAGTCCATATTATTTCTTTCACAAAATTCCTTGGCGATTTTCTTATACTTCATATCTCGATAATTATACCATTTGCAGGTAATTCCTATTCGATGGATATTGTTCTTAAATCGTCTGAATGCTCCCTTTCCACGAATGGAGGAGAGTAGTACATCCTGCATTTTTACATTGGAAAGGCTATAACATTATATCTTATTCATTAATATCAAATTGAGAAGGAAGTGCAGCATTCCCAAAGGTCTTTACTATATCCAAGGCAAACTTCAATTCAGCTTGTTGCCAATTCGGATAAATGTTTATAGTCTTCTTCATCTCCTGCAACCAATAAAGCCTCTTGTGATACATAAACGATTTCCTCGGTATCCAGGTTAATATAAGCTTGGTTCTTATCCGATTGCATCTCCATTCCTTCAATTATATCCTCAAACTTTCAAGCCGTTCGATAAATGGTATTTACCTTAGAAATTCATTTTTTAACGTTTATCTAATGGAAAATTGTCAGTTTATCTCCGTTTGACCGCCTTCAGAATATAATCGTCAAGGAAAGCAAATCCTTTTCCTTTAATTACCCGTTTGTATTGCCATTATTTTGAAAAAAAAACTAAAGTACATTGGAATGTAAATTTTAGAGAAAAATAACTCTGATTGAAATTACAAAGGAGGTTTAAGTATGGATAAAGAAATTTCTTATGGTGAGGATTACAATTATATTCCTACAACTTCTATAGCAAGTGGTCAAGGTATCGAAGTTTTGCCTGATCTTTATTGCTATACAAACCAAATTGCAAATATTTGTTTAGTTGGAAATCCAGAAACCAAGGATTTTGTTTTAATTGACGCTGGACTTCCTGAAGCAGCCAATGAAATTATTTCCGTCACAGAAGAACGTTTTGGCGAAAATAGCCGTCCCAAAGCCATTCTCCTAACCCACGGTCATTTTGATCATGTAGGGGCTGTTATTGAATTAGTCAAACATTGGAATGTACCTGTCTACGCGCATGAGTTAGAGCTGCCTTTCTTGACTGGAAAAATGAATTACCCGGAGCCTGACCCAACGGTAGAAGGAGGCATGATAGCCAAGATGTCACCAATGTTTCCAAATGAGGCCATCAATTTAGGGAAGAACATACATGCTCTGCCTTCAGATGGAAGTGTTCCGCACATGCCTGGCTTCCGATGGATCCATACTCCCGGACATTCACCAGGACATGTGTCTTTCTTTAGAGAAAGTGACCGCTGTCTCATTGCAGGCGATGCTTTTATAACAGTCAAACAAGATGAACTGGATAAAGTTCTAACGCAGGAAGTGGAAATTAGCGGACCACCAAGATACCTGACACCAGATTGGCAGGGAGCTTGGGAATCTGTTAGAAAACTGGAAGCGTTACATCCCACTGTTGCTGTTACAGGTCACGGGATGCCTTTATCGGGTGAAATGCTGTCAAAAACCCTTAAAACATTAGTTAATAATTTTGAACAAATCGCTATTCCGGATTACGGTAAATACGCAAATAAAAATAAACATTAGCAATGACTGAGAATGGCTTAGGGTGTAACTAAGCCATTCTTCAACTAAAAATGTCTGTTAACATTCACACCCTCATCAATGGGCACTAATCTCCTCGTTTGCATCCTGTATAAACAAAGATTACCCGGAACGCATGCACAACCGGGTCTTTCTTTTCAGACATCATCTCCATTCCCTGACTAAACAAACAAAATAGTCGATTTACATTTACACAAAAAAGACAAGGAAATACCCTTGTCTTATGGTTAATCGTATTTAATTATTTGTGTACTTAAGTTAGATACCGGTGGTCGGAATCTAACAACATAAATAAAATTTTGAACCGACAAACCATTTACCCTTAAAAAACGGCATCTCCAACCAAAGGGATCTGCTACTTTAAACAAATGTAATTCACACACCCATGTTTTCCAAAAGTTCTGTATTAAAAGATGATGCCCCTTTTGTTTCCATAGTTTTCACAAGTTACTAATGACTCCCATACTTTTGCAAAAGCATGGATTTTGACATAAACAAATACATAGGTTCAGGAACTTCATGTTTCCTCCAGTTATTGGAGGAAAGCAAATAAATAGGCATGAGGGCGGATTGTTTAAATTTCCTGTACAGCGGATGGATAATTGGATGAGATTCAAATCCCAAACTTTTACAGCCTTTATATAAGGTCGTAATTCCTATCAATCCTTTGATTTCATCAGAAAAGTGATTTTGTTTAACATAATCAGCAACGGCTGGGAGAGCATCCTTTACTTTCGAATAAATGACTTTTCCCCTTCTTAAGTCACTTTTATATTGTAATATTTCACTCAACAATTGAACATTGTGCAAATGCACCTTTACTAAGATATCATTTTTTTCAATGATGGTCCCATCTGATAGTATCACACTTCTCCCCTGAAACCTGGTGATCCGTACACGCATAATGGTCTTTTCACCGCATTGCTTTTTGATATGGTGGAGTCGTGTGAAATGAAAATATACGGGGTCGATTACATTCCAACCTGATATACAATATTGCTTAAAATTCATTTTTCATTCCCCTTTATATCTCTTTTAACGGAGTCATTTTATATTGTTAAAAAATGAAGATATTTATAATAGGAAATTCATGGTGACAAGGATGATTTCAGTCTTTTTTCACAAACTATCCTATAAGGAGATGAATCAGGTTGAGGGTTTTATTCTTGCCATTTTTGCAAATACCTTCCGGTCACCATCATGTTGCGGATTGTATACAAACACAGTTGGAACAAATACACAAAGATTGTCACTGTGAAAAAGTTGATATTTTTTCTTACAGCTACGGGAAAATTGAAAATTGGGCTTCCTCCCTATATTTACAATGGATCCATCGTTTCCCGCGTTTATATAGTTCCATATATCGAACGGCTGCCGTCAAGGAGATGAAACGCAACAAACGTTTTTATATGTATGAATTACTTTTTTTACATTTTATAAAAGATTTACTTAAAGAAAAAAATCCAGATGTCGTCATTTGTACTCACGCTCTTCCTTCTTATATGCTTGTACGGCTGAAAAAGTTAAACATGTGGTCAGGACTGCTGATTAATGCTTATACTGATTATTTTATTAATAACTTATGGGGCATGGAAGGTGTGGACTATCACTTTGTTCCAAGTAAGAAAGTAAAAGATCACCTGATTAAACAAGGAATAAAGGCACAGAGTATTTTTATAACAGGTATTCCTGTTCACCCCTTATTTAAGTCGCAACATGAAAAAGTTATAAAAGATCAATTATATACTGCACTCATCAGCGGCGGAAATATGGGAGCAGGATCTATTTCCAAACTTCTTGAAAGATTACATCCAGCCGGCAAGATTCGTTATAAAGTATTATGTGGGAAAAATCATCGGCTGTATCAATATATGAAGGATTTCAATCATCCTCTCGTTCAGCCGCTTCCCTTCATTTCTTCAAAAGGAAAAATGAATCATTTGTACAATGAAACAGATTTGATCATTACAAAGCCGGGTGGAGTAACAATCAGTGAGAGTCTTGTAAAAAAACTCCCTATTTTTATTTATGATGTGCTGCCCGGCCAGGAAGAACAGAACTTACAGTTCCTAAAGAATAAGGGTTTGGTTTATCATTTGGATGGGTGGAAGGTTCAGGAAAATGTAGAGGAAGAAATATGGAACATCCTCCATCATCAAAAGCACAATATGACCCACGCTATTCAACAATATTTAGAGGAAATTGAATTGGAGGATCCAGCATCCTTAATTATCGAGAAAATTAAAAGCGGTAGATAATACAGGTTTTGCCTGGTTACGAAAAGCGGTTAAGTTCCAATCAACAAAAAAGAGTCAACCTCGTACGGTTAACTCTTTTGATTTATTGATTATTGATTCCCTTTTTTAACCCATTCAGCTACGGTTACGGTACGTTTAGCCTGATGCTTTACGGCACCTTGAACATCCTCAACCATTTTTCCATCCTGGTCTACTGTTACACTTGTTCCATATGGGTTACCGCCTGCACCAAATAGGACCGGATCCGTGTAGCCAGGAGCAGCAATGATTGCACCCCAGTGCATCATAGATGTGTACAATGACAAAATAGTCGCTTCTTGTCCTCCATGAGGGTTTTGGGCAGAAGTCATGGCACTTACAACTTTGTTTACTGTTTTACCATTTGCCCAAAGTCCTCCCAGAGTATCAATGAACTGTTTCATTTGGGAAGGCATGTTGCCAAAACGTGTCGGAGCGCTAAAGATAATCGCATCTGCCCACTCAATATCTTCGGCAGTTGCAACTGGAACGTCTTTTGTTGCTTCTACCGTTGCTTTCCAGACTTCATTTCCTTCAATCGCCGATTCAGGAGCCAACTCTTGAACTTTTAATACTTTTACTTCGGCACCAGCTTCTTTTGCTCCTTCTTCAGCCCATTTGGCTAATTGATAGTTTGTTCCACCCATGCTGTAAAAAACCACTGCTAATTTAACGTTTGACATATTTTCCATCTCCTTTGATCTTCCAAATAATTTGTCTAAAAATCCCATGTATTTCACCTTCTTTGTGATCTTGTTAAACCTTTGGAATCACCTCCATTGAAAATAAATCATTTTCAATGCCATACTGTTTTATATTTCCCCAATCAGGAAGGTAATAGTACTTCAATTTCATATTTTACGAATTCGAGAAATATGAGACAAACGCAGGCCTCCCATTCAAATATGTAAAATGAAATACCATATTGCAAACGACGAAGAAAAATATATCTCAAATGACAAGTAAGAATTTGTTTCCTGCCACCTTCTCCTAAAAAAATCAGAATGGGGTGCCCAGCCGGATTTATTCTTGCTCTAACGAATGTCATCTCCAACGCCCAATACCAATATTACCAAATTGTATATCTCAATTTCAAGATAAATGGTTTGGTTTTTTTCATCCATTTTACTTTGATTACCCATAAAGATGAAATTCGACTATATCGTTTGCCGATTATACAAAAAACGAGGGACTCATATCCTCTTTCAGGTCTTCATTTGCGGACTGCTAAAGCCAAGATAATAAAAGGAAAGGGTATGAATTGAGATAACGGATTAAAAGTTTTTAAAGGTTTTTCGCGTAATACCCCAGTTTTTTCAACTGCTCAATCATCACCTTTTTTTCATTCGTATCTAACCCTGCACAGATCTCCGTTAAGGCCAACTTGTGCTTAGGAAAAACCTCATCCATTAACTCGGTTCCTTCTGGTGTGATCGTTGCATACGTCACACGCCTGTCTTTGGGACATGGTTTTCTTTTTAATAAATTTTTCTTCTCCAGCTTATCGACTACATAGGTAATGCTGCTGCTTGCTATCAATACCTTTTCACCAATTTTTTGGATCGGTTGTTCACCTTTACTATAAATTAATTCCAGAACAGCAAATTCAGTTGGGTTGAGTCCCAATCTTCCTATATCTTCCAAAACACGTTTTTTGATCGACTCTAAAGCCCGATTTAAAACAACAAACAATTTTAGAGACAATTCTTCATCCAGATTATTTTTATCCATACTAACCATTCCTTTTGCTATCTCGAATTCGGAATAATTATAGAACTAACTTTCTCTTTTGTCAACTAAGATGGTGAACCGGTTTCTCTATTTCCTGCCTTTTTTATCTTATAATTAATAACTGATCTCGGAAAAACGGTAAGACCCTTTCCAATGTCTGAGCATACTTTTTTGGTTAAAAAGAACTATTTTTACATTTAATGGTTTCTAAGGAACTTTATGGGGTATAATTGTTATATACCCCCCATAAAAACATATGGAAATAAATGATAGCGCTGTCATTTTGTGTTCTATGTAATTGCCTCATTACTAATGTTATAAAGATGCGAATCTGCCTGTTTTTTTTTGGCTGGTAGAATCTTGAATCCTTCAATCTGCCATCTATCGTTTGATCAACTCTAAAAATAATATGTAAAATAACTCTCCCCCTTGCCTCGTTGATTCTTTTAATTTACTTTTTAAAAATTAAAAGCCTTTAGTCTAAACGACCTTTCCCCGGACCACAAAAATGTTCTTTAATATGCCTGTAATGTTCCAGCCCTCTAATTATTTATGGTACCGATTACTCTGCTTGCAGATATGTATGCTCCCTTCAATCTCTCTCCTAAAGGAGATTCACATATATAAAAACGCCGGCCCAGTTATACCGAAAAGGAAAGTAGATCTCAGGTACAATGGCTGCTCATTAATCCAATTATTTAAGGGAGGGAAAACAGTTGAACAAAATGAAAGAATGGGCAAATAGAAATAGCTGGTGGTTGCCATGGGTCGGAGTTGCTGCTACTATTTTCGGTCTCATCTTTCCTCATGAATTTTTTAAAATCGGACAATCATTAAAGGAATTTTTGCAGTTACTTCTTGAGTATTGGATATACGTGATAATTGTCATTTGGGTAATTTACGTTCACTTGGAAATCCGATGGCTGAAAAAAAGGAAAAAAGCGCGCGAAAGCAATTCGGAGGATAAGGTCTGTTAAACTTCCAGCACATCCATTTTAGTTTAAGTACATTTGAACTATTCACATGAGGGTGTCAATTTTTGTAATATTTTGTAAAATACCGCTTATCCATTCCCAAGGAGGAGAAGAAAATGAACCCAACTGTTCAAGGAATTCCCTACCGAGTGGTACAGCTTCAAAATGAAACAAAGGAAGTTCCAAAAGGAATTGAACTCATTCAGGCTCCAAAAATTTGGGAGGAAACAAAAGGTAAAGGTGTTATCGTAGCCGTTCTGGATACAGGCTGTGATATTGACCACCCTGATTTAAAGGACCGGATTGTTGGCGGCAGAAACTTTACGGATGATGACGGCGGTAATCCCGAAATATATAAAGACTATAATGGACACGGTACACATGTAGCCGGAACGATTGCGGCCAGTGAAAATCAGTTGGGTGTTGTGGGAGTTGCACCGGAAGCGAGTCTGTTGATTTTGAAAGTTCTTAACAGAAATGGTTCCGGTCAGCATCATTGGATTATCGATGCTATTCATTATGCCATTGAGCAGAATGCAGACATTATTTCCATGTCCCTTGGCGGGCCCGATGACAATCCCAAACTGCATGAAGCCATAAAAAAAGCGGTTGATCACAATATACTGGTTGTATGTGCAGCAGGAAATGAGGGCGATGGCATGGAGACAACGGATGAATTCGCATTCCCGGGACGATATAATGAAGTCATTTGCGTGGGAGCAGTTAATCTTGAACGGCTGACATCTGATTTTACTAATTCTCATGATAGGGTGGATTTGGTGGCACCAGGGGAGGAAATATTATCAACATTTATCAATGGAAAATATGCCAAATTAAGCGGGACTTCCATGGCAACTCCCCATGTAACTGGGGCATTGGCCCTTATTAAAATTTCAGCTGAAAATTATTTTGAAAGGGAGCTTTCAGAACCTGAACTCTATGCTCAACTGATCAAAAGAACGGTTCCCCTCGGTTTTTCTCCGAAACTGGAAGGCAATGGGTTTCTTTATTTAACAGTGCATGACCACCTTGTTAAGATATTTGATCAGGAGTTTGCTGATATGATTGTGACAGCCTGTTCCAGTCATTTACCTTTAAAGGCTTAGTTCAGCAAAGCAATCTTAACGGGAAGCCTGCGCTTTCCGTTAAGATGGTACTTGTATGTCTCTACTAACGATTGTAATATGTTATGATAAACCTATATGTTAACCATTTTAATTTTTATGTTTACATTTAAGTCACCTATTTAAATGAGGGGGATTCTATGGTCAAGCTGCGGGGACACCATATCTTTTGCCTGCTGGGCTATCGGGGGATGGGTTATTCGGTAGAATATGTTGAAAATATGACCCGATTGCATCAATCTTTGAGAAACAACCCTAAGTCAGTGATTCAGATTGTAGAAGGGCCTGATCAACTGTGTGAAAAATTTCCAGGTTCAGGCGTGTACCACTGCCAAGACGACGATATTTACGAGAGGGATTCCGTATTCTTAGAAAAATTAGGACTCCACATCGACCAGATTGCAACTTGGGAAGAAATCGAATCCCTTATTCGGAAGCATGTCGTACCTTCCGATGTTCAAATCGTGTGTAAAACTTGTTCTTGGCGCAGGTATGGGGTTTGTGAAAAAGGTGTTCAAGAAATTCTTGACGGGAAGGGGTTAAGGGAAGTTCAATAAGCTCTTCTCCTTAAATACTTCCTTATTGTTGCAAGATTGAGCAATACACTGATTTATAAGAAGCGGATTGTTCCACTTTTTGATATTATTTAAATGGGTCTCTCTCCTAGTATGCAGGCATTTATTTTATCATTTCCAGCAGGCTTTCTAATGTATCAATTTCGTAAGCAGGTTGAATAGATGTATGATTTTCTTTGTGCTCAGGATTGAACCAGCACGTATCTATGCCATAGTTCATCCCACCTTGAATATCAGAAGTCAGCGAATCCCCTACCATTAATACGTTGGATGGATCAGTTATCTGCATCTGATTAAAAGCATAATCAAAAATTTCTTTTTGTGGTTTTTGGAATCCGGTGAATTCAGAGATAATGATATGTTCAAAGGCATCTTTTAACGGGGAATGATTAATTCTGGATGTTTGTACATCCGTGTAACCGTTCGTAATAACTGCCAAGCGTTTATCCGAAAGTTTGTTAATGACTTTTTCAGCTCCTTGGACGAGGTGGGTTTGTTGGCTAAGAAATTTTAAATAATCTTGATTGAATACAACTGCGTCCATTTCAAGTGCATGTTCTGAAAATAATCTCCTAAACCTCTCGGGACCTAGTTCAACAAGGCTCATTTTGCCTTTTTCCAATTCTTTCCATAACTTTTTGCTCATTTCTTCGTAACTTTTTTTATATACCCTTAAGCTATTCAGTATATTATATTTCTCAAAAACTTTATTAAAAGCTTCTTGCTCTGCTTTTGTAAAATCAAAAAGTGTATCATCTATATCAAAAAAGATGATATCGTAATTCTTCATTTTATCCCCCTGCTTTTAATTCTTTTTAGGATTTCGAGACTGGTCTATTCCCTATAAATCTCTCACACATCCTATTGTTTATCAAGATTTGTTGGAATAAAATACTCGTTATCTTAGGCAGCAAACTCATTACATCGGCAGGAGACCCTTTATTATGTCTTACAAGCTCCAACTGAAATAGTAAAAGCAACGGCCCTTATAAAAAGGTATCGTTGCTTTTATGAATGGTATATACATTTTTTTATGGTCTAACCCATGCCTAAAAATTACTTTTCCCCACTTAAGGTTACTAAAATTTTTGCTTGGGATTTATCGTTCATCAAAGCTTCAAATCCTTTATTAACGATATCCTCTAATTCAATATGATCGGTAATCACCGGTGAAGGATCAATTTGGCCGCTGGCTATTAATTTAACCGATGTTTCAAACACATCCGGCTCATAAGCCAGTGTGGAGACCAAATGTACTCCTGTAGTGGTTAATTGCATAGGTGAGAACTCAACCGGTTTTTCAAAAATCGAAACGATCGTTACCACACCTCGTGCACGAGTCACGTCTATTGCCTGATTAAAAGTCGGCGCGACACCAGCGACCTCAAATGTACGGTCCACGCCATCAGGATAAATAGACCTAATATATTCAACCGGATTCTCATTACCTGAGTTAACAACATGTGTAGCTCCAACTTCTTTCGCTTTTTGCAAACGGGTTTCTGATAGATCAAAAGCAAATATTTCTTTGGCGCCGGCTGCTTTGGCAGCAATAATTGTCAGTAATCCAATGGGACCTGCACCAAAGACAGCAACGGTCTCGCCAAATTGTAAACCGGATTCTTTGATCCCTTGAACAGCAACAGCTGTCGGTTCAATGAGTGCCGCGTGTTCTAAAGACATATCTTCCGGAAGCTTAACCACATTTTTTTCATCTACTACTACAAATTCGGCAAATCCGCCATCCGCGTTCAGACCAACAAATCCAAAGCCTTTATACATATCAACTAATGGGTCTTTATGAGTCCCGCTGATGATTAAAGGATTGATTGTCACTTTATCGCCAGGTTGCAGGTTACTGACTTCAGATCCAACTTCTTCGACAACACCAGAAAATTCATGACCCATTGTCAGAGGTGCTTGTACACCTGTTAACGGATCGGGGCCATTTGCCGGTATCGTAATCGGTCCTACGCTATACTCATGCAGATCACTTCCGCAAATACCTGCCCAGGCCACTTTCACCTTTACCTGGTTACTTGAAACTGCCGGAACATCACGTTCTTCTACACGAATGTCTTTTGCTCCATACCATACTGCTGCTCTCATCTAAGATGCCTCCCCGCTTTTTTTCCGTTTTTTTGTTCCGTTTAATGAATAAATATTTTAAAGATATTTATCGTACTGTCCAACCGGCATCAACTGTTACGATTTGGCCATTGACAAATTGCGAATCATCGGATGCCAAAAACAAAGCAACATTTGCAATATCCTCAGGAACAACAGAAGCCATTCCATCAAAAATACCGGCAACATTAGCCAATATATCTGATTTCCCATATTCATCCAATGCTTTTTGAATCATGGCATGGACGTCTTCTTCTTGATACGTCCGTACAGACTGCTTATCCACCAACAGATGCAGTATTACAATAGATATCATAAAGATTATAGGAACTCACGAGTACTCATAATTTTGTTTTAAAAATCTCCCGGGGATTGGTACATATATCCAATTATTCGAATTCGAGATATCCGGATTAATTCAATTTCAATTCACTAAACAGGATGTTTTCAAACAATATGCTTTGTTTACCATAAAATACTAAAATTGAACTTCGTCCGACTAGGTTCGATTTTGTATATGAATGGTTAGTTATATTTTCCGATACTGTATAAAAATTTTTTATTCTTTGATGAATTCCTTTGTGCTCCGCACTGTATCAATAGGGCGAACTAATTTTTCTATTTCTGCACGTTGGGGCTCCAGGAATGGGGGCAAAGATAATTTTTCTCCAAGCGTTTCATAAGGTTCATCTCCCATAAAGCCAGGACCGTCTGTAGCAAACTCAAATAATATTTGTGGTGCAACTCTAGCGTATAAGGATTCAAAAAAGTAACGGTCTACATAACCGGATGTTGGGAATCCAAAACTTCCCATCCGCTCATCCCATTCATCTAATACTGGTCGATCCTCTACACGGAATGCCGTGTGGTGTACCGTACCGTAACCTTGTCGGGCTTGGGGGAGAACCGTATTATACTCTACGACGACTGAGGCACCATTTCCCCCCTCACCCACTTCAAATAAATGGAACGATCCTTCTTGAGCTGTTTCTTTAAATAATAGAACTTTTTCCATCATTTCTTTGAAATAATCAAAGTTTGCTATCCGAATAAAAATCGGTCCTAAACCAGTTATTGCATATTCCAGTGGAATGGGCCCCTTCTGCCAGGGTGTACCGGATTCCACCCCTTTATTCAATTCATCTGATATCAATTGATATTGTTGATCATCAAAATCAGTGAAAGAGAGAGTTTTCTTGCCAAATTGCTCTTCGATTCCTGTATGTTTTACTTCCAAACGATCGAAGCGTTTTACCCAATACTCCAACGCTGCATCACTTGGTACCCGGAATGATGTCTTTGAAATCTCATTTGTACCGTGTATCCCTTTTGGAATCCCCGGGAAATCAAAGAAAGTCATGTCTGTACCTGCACTGCCTTTATCATCGGCAAAGAATGAATGATATGTTTGTATATCATCTTGATTAACGGTTTTTTTCACTAAACGTATTCCTAACACATACGTGAAGAAATCATATATCTTTTCAGCACTGCTTGTTATAGCTGTTACATGATGTATTCCTTTTAGATGGTTCATGAAATTTCCTCCTTGGAAATGAAATTATTAATTACTACTCGATAGGCTTTAAATTTTCTTCGATCTCAGCTCTGCGTTCTTCTAAAAATGGAGGTAAATTTAATGTTTCACCAAGTGTTTCAACATCTCCATCTATAGTAAAACCTGGTCCATCGGTTGCAATTTCAAAAAGAATGCCGTTTGATTCACGGAAATATAGGCTTTTGAAATAGAAACGATCCACTATACCAGAGGTTTGGAAACCCCTTGCCCGCACTTGCTCTTTCCAAAATGAGAGTTCCTCTTCATTTTTTACACGAATCGCTAAATGATGAATACTGCCGCGGCCTGGTTTTTCGGAAGGACCATCTAAAGATTTCACGACGATTTCTCCAAACACTTCTCCCCGAATCGATTGAAAAATCGCTTCGTCATCGGACCGGCTGATCTCTGTATAGCCAAACAGGTCAGTTAGTGTACTTGCCAGTTTATTTAGCCTTTTTACCGTAATTTCCACAGAGCCCATTCCTTGAATTTGATGTTCGGCCGGGACCTCGGATTTTTCCCAAGCCTGCCAGTGTATGGCTTTTTCACCGTTTGAAACAAGAAGGACTAAACGAAGGCCTTCGGGATCTTCAAATTTCAAGGCAGGGTGATGAGCATACGTTGTGATCTCACTATGATGCACACCATGGTTCTCAAATCGTACTTTCCAATATTGCAGACTGTCCTCTGAGGGGACCAGCAATCCGATTCTGGTAATTGCATTTGTACCCCGATAAGTTTTTCCAACGGGAGGAATTTCAAAAAATGATAGTTCAGTCCCGGGGCTGCCTGTTTTATCTCCGTAAAACAAGTGATACATCGATGGATCATCTTGGTTTACCGTCACTTTCACACGACGTAAACCAAGCACATGCCGGTAAAAGTAATTATTTTGACTTGCGTTTTTTGTAATCATTGAAATGTGATGATGTCCTGGAATTTTATACATAGTTCTTCCTCCATTCTCAATTTACTGATTAAGTGACAAAAGATACTAAACCTTATGTTTCAATTCGTTTTCCGTATGCTTTTGTATTTTCGTTATGAGTTGATATAATGTTTTTTGCTCATTTTCAGTTAAACAATCATTGAAAATGGAGGTTTGAAAGGTAAGTTGGTGTTCAAAGACTGCATTCAATTTCTCTTCCCCTTTTGAAGTGAGGGTAATCCATTTGGTTTTCCAATCTTGTTTTCTCTCAATATACCCCTCCTGCTCAAGCCGGGTGAGCATACGCGAAATCCCGCCCTCCGATACCGTTAGTTTAACAGCCAATTCACTTTGGGCGATCGGTTGATCTATGGAAACTTGATTTAATACATCAAACTGTGCCACCGTAATACCAAACGGTTTTAAATATTGATTGGATAGTAAGTTACTTTGATGAGTAAAACGAGCAATACGCAGCCAAATGAGCGAACCAAGTGTATTTTTTCTCAATGAGATTCACTTCCCTCCTTCCTTCTAACTTTACACCTCAAGTGAGAAGAATACAAGAAATATACTTTGAATTAGAGATATTTGAATTCAGGGGTGTCTTTGATAGGTTTGTAATCACCCCTGTTATACTAAATTTCTCTATTATCATTACTCATTTGCCTTCATCAGAGTATGTACTTGTCCACCATTTAAATTGCGTTAAATAACCTGTTCTAAGAAATTTCATTTCCGAGGCAATACTCCTTTGTCCTGCTTCTCGCTGAAAGCAACTATTTATTTTTTATTAACTTGAGCAGAGGAGGAACAACCGCCGCTGTAATAAATGCAGCAAGGAGTGCTTCAACAAGTCCATTTGTAAAAAACACAGTCAACACTGCTTTAAATATGGCACCCGCACTGCCGGCATTCATCGCTTGAGCATAGGCGTCCTGAAATATGAAAGAAATGGATCCCATCACTAAAAAAGTATGTAGAAATGTAGAAAGCAATCCAGTTAGAAATAAAGCCGGTTTTGTAGTCGACTTTTTCTTTGTCATGGCTCTATAAAAAGTTTTAAACATATAGTAGGGAACGAAGCCAATCATAACTCTTGGAACGATAGCAATAAATAGCGCCCATAAACTTCCGTGGCTTGTGCCTAATACAGGGATCGCGGGTGAAAAAGCAAATGACAGCAATGTGGGAGCAATCGTATTCGTAACAATGCTCGTGATTCCAAATACAAATCCCAGAAAAGCACCCTTTTTGGGTCCTAAAATAATTGAAGCTATGATAATGGGAATATGAATAATCGTCGCTTTAATCACACCTAAATGTATAAAACCAAACGGTGTAAAAGCACATAATAGGATAATGGATAAAAAAATGGCAGTTAAACTAAAGTCTTTTGTTTTCACTTTCTGACTCCTTTTGAAAAAATACCCTCTTCGCGACTTGCATTCAATGGAGAGCCCTTTACTAGAACATGTTCCACTTTTATAGAGGATTTGTAAAGTTAAACCCTGCATAACAAGTTTCTCACCACTATTTATTTTATTGGAAGTTGTCGTTTAATCAACATATATTTTTATGGTCGGCGGGAATGAACAACTTTTCGTCTTCATTCGGATTGACTGTATAAAATAGATTTCTAAATACAGGCTATGAATACAATCAGGTACATGGGAGGTATCACCATGCCTTACGTGACAGTATTCGGCGGGAAAACTTTTGAAGTGGAGACGGGGGAAAAAATTAGTATTGGCTTGAGGATAACGGCATAAATATTCTTCATCAATGCGGCGGGAATGCAAAATGCACTACATGCAGAGTGAAAGTATTGAGTGGTGACTTTATAGAGGTGGTAACAAGAAGAGAAGAAGGTGCCTTTGCAATAAAGGTATTGATCATGAGATTTTATATGAAAATTGCTTGCGTTTATCTTGTCAAATGCGGGTGAACGGAGACATAACCGTTCGACCAATGATGACAGTGGAAAATACGGGAAAAAAAGCTGGGCCAAGACCTGCTGACTAAAGTGGAATTAATAGTGCAGAAATCATGGATTGAGAAGCAAACGAAAATGTAACTGCAAGTTTATTCCCGCAGAATTTTCATCAACGCAGCCAATCTCGTCGACCTGTATTCTTTGGTTTGCCTCAAATATGGATGTAATTAGGGGTTAAAAAACAACTTTTTCTTAATCATTCATGTTGTTGGCAAAAAAAAAGCATCCCCTCGTCGTCTGCTTTGTTCATTAGTGCGAAGAACATTATACAGATCTAAAGAGATGCCACATAAGTTTGTGTATGGAAAGCCTTAGTTGATATATACTTACTAACTGTAAAAGTGAATCTGCCATCATGATCCACATAAATACGGCTTACTTGTCTATCTTCTGATGCAAGTAATTCCTTGAATCAAGGGTTATAGCCAGTAGTATATCACATATCCTAAACCATTTTCCGACCATTTATTGATGTTACAACCTAGCAGTCATTACCTTACAAGGTGTTTATTTTAGTCTTATCTGTAAACCATACCGCCATCGGTAAGGATGGATTGACCGGTAATGTAATTGGAATCCTCAGATGCTAAGAAAGACACCAGATTTGCTACATCTTCCGGAGTCTGGGATCTGCCTAAAGCAATACCTTCTGAGAATTTCTCAAATGCTTCTCCTTTTTTCGTACCCAAATGTTCCCTGAATTTTTCATCAAGGCGCTCCCACATCCCGGTTCCTACAATTCCGGGACAATACGCATTTACATTGATTTTATGACGTGCCAATTCTTTTGCTGCAGTTTGGGTTAAACCTTTAACAGCAAATTTTGATGCGGCATATGGAGCTAACATTTCAAATCCTTCTTGGCCAGCAATACTGCAAGCATTGATGATTTTACCGCCGGTGCCTTGTTTAATCATTTGTTTTGCTGCCGCTTGGATTCCATATAAAACCCCTTTTACGTTTATATCCATAACTAGATCTACGGATTTTGGATCCACGTCTGTAATCGGTCCTACTTGTCCCTCAACACCAGCATTGTTAATAAATACATCTACGCTGCCAAATGTATCAACAGCCTGTTGTACAAGACCTTGCTGATCTTCAGGTTTCGTTACATCCCCAACAAAGTAAGTAACTTCAATTCCCTTGTTTTCAAATTCATTTGCTGTTTCTTGAAGCAATGATTCATTCACGTCACTTAATACAATACGAAAGCCATCACTTGCAAGACGTGAAGCTAACTCTTTTCCAATACCTTGTGCTGAACCAGTAATGACTGCAACTTTTTTATTTGCCATGCAATTCCTCCCAGGGATTTGTTAATAAATTATCTCTAATCAGAGATTCTCTATTTGAATATATTTTAGCAATGACAAGATCATTTTCAAGCAAAACGCTCAGACCTTTTAATTCTGGTATATAGTTCCCCATTTAATGAAGAAAAAACCAAATAATTGACGAGTGATTGTAATGATTTTCCCATTGCTGAAACTTTTTCCACATCTACTCTCCAAGCTTAATATCTCTCCCATTTTTTTGTTTATACGTGAATTCAGTCATTTTTATAAGGAACCTTGTCAAATTTCATCCATTGTTTTAAAAAGTGAATAGAGTTTTATGCATGACTTAAACTCTCCAAGCAATTTTGGAACTTACCGGAGATATACTCATTAACTCCAAGAGGGAATGGATTTTACGTTCAAGGCACTGCCTGCCCCCTACTACACGTAGTAGAGCTGCAAGCCGGAAAGTGCTGTTTTATGAGGAAAATGATTTGTTGGCTGTCGCGGAGTGTGTTTTATGTAGTTACTTCCGGAAATTCTTTTTAGATCATGCAAAACACCTCCGAAATTGGGTATGTGTTAAGTTTTAACATACCGTTCGAAGGTGTTCCCGTGCCAAGACAGTTATTTTTCATTAAATTGTTCATGTATGGCCATCCAAATTATGTGTTGACAAGTCATACGTATTCACCATAGGATATGTAACGCATGGAATGCACACATGGACAATGGAACTCATTGGATAAGCAGTCATGAATTTACTTTACTTTTTACCGCACTTAATTTCTCGGTCAGATCTTTAACTCCATTTAAATTCTCAAGGTTTCGAACATATTCAACTATTTGCATTCTGTCCTTTTTATCAAGATAAGGAGCGGAACAGTCATGGAACTTATCTACAAGTTCATGCCAGGTTAAAGGATCCTCAGGATCACCCTTTATTACATGTACTTCCCTCTTGTAACTTTCACCATTTTTCATTTTGACTGTTACGCTGCAAGGTCTTTTCTCCGGAAAGAGCCTTTCAAATTTTTCCGATGAAACCATTTGGACTTTTTGTGCCAGTTCAAGAATATCGTGATTATGGATATATTGTGCAGAGATTTGGCTCGGTTCCAATTTCCCGTAACACAGCGCAGCTGCCACAGTATAAGGAATACTGTATTGGGCCGCTTCTGATGTTTCCGGTGATTGGTGATTAAGGGTCAATGCTTTACTGAAGGTTTCAATAATCACTTCATCTATATCTTCTACTCTGGGTTTGTAAGTTCTTTTTATTTCAATGGCTGCCGTGATTGGCGAGTGTGACCATTTACAAGATGGAAATCTCTTAAAGTAAATATGTTCAATTTCAAATATTTTACCCAGACTTTGAAAAGCATCTTTTACATTCTGTCCATACAGATGTTGATCCATTAATATATTATTTGGACCGGTGAACCCTGACCTGGCCATCATTGTTCCAAAAAGACCGGTTACAGCCCCCCATCCAACCGACTCTTTCGTCATTGCGCCTGCTTCAATGGATTTACCGCACTGAGCTGTAGGCCCATATACTTCACCTATTGTTAAGGCATTTTTCAACTTCTCTCCGGTTAGCCTCAGCATCTTTGCTGCTCCGGCAGCCGAACCAAAAGTTCCCCATCCTCCCGAACCATAAAATAACTTTCCATGATTGGAGTTCATGACAATTCCACACCTGATACCTACTTCATATCCAACTACTAAAGCTGTTAATAAATCTTTTCCAGTAGAACTTTCAACCATTTCTCCGCATGCTAATATTGGAGGTATAACCATTACTGCAGGATGCCCGACAGCTTCCCGATGACCATCATCTATATCCAGACAGCTGCCCAAAGTCCCATTGATGAAGGTGGCTGCCAGCGGGGAGGCTTTAGTATCAGCCCCAATGACCGTACAATTCTGCTCACCTCCCAGCCACTCTTTAGATTGTTCTGCAATGGAGGCTGCCTGACTTTGATAACCGGCATAAGCAGCCCCAATAAAATCCAACAGGCATCTTTTCGCCATATCAATGGCGTCAACCGGTATATCATGATAATTGGTCCTTTCAATAAAAGACATGACTTTATTAATCAACACACTGTCCCCCTCAAGATCCTTTTTTGATTTTCCAGCCATAGGCCTGCTTTTGCAACTTTCCTAAGGCATCCCTATTGCTTTCGACCGGACGCTCATCCTTATATAAAATCAACACAATTGCCATTAAAACCAATAGACTTCCAACAAAGAAATTCCAGTTAAGAGGTTCTTTTAAAAATAACCATCCAAGAAATCCACCTACAACGGTATTAAGAAATGTAAATATGGAGCCAACTCCCGCCTCAACATATTGCATGCCTGTATTCCAAAGGAAAAAAGCCAAAGCTGTGGCGGCGATACCCAAGTAAAGAATAGATAACACACTGCTCAGATCCATAAGATGAACAAGATCCTCTCTTTGAAACTCCCAGATCATGACAGGTGTAGTGAAAACAATACCGAAACCGGTTGCATATGTTGAAACAAGAAGAGCTGAGTACCTCACTCCCTTTACAAAAACAGTATATAGTGCCCATGCAAGCGAACCCAAAATTAAGATGAACGCACCCAAAATAAATTGTTCCTGTGTATGTTCAAACCTTATCCCTACAACTATAAAAAGACCCAAAACCGCAAGCAAAATGGAGATTATTTTTGTCACTGTCAATTTTTCTTTTAATATCCAAGCTGCCAGAAACATCGTAAACACTGGAGGAGTGGCCGCAATCAAAGAACCTAGCTGTGCAGAAGACAGATGTGTCCCGACAAAAGCCCCTCCATTGGATAAAAAATATCCCACAAATCCAAGCCAAGCCATAAAAGGAAGATCCGATTTATGAATTCGTTCTTTTTTTATGACATACGAAATAAAAAATAGTATGGTAAATGCAACTAAATATCGTAACCACAGAACAACAAAAGGGGAAATATGAGCCATTACAAATTTCCCCACAACATACATAGCCCCCCAAAAGCTGGCGGCTACAGCTAAGCAGGAGTAGCCAATAATTTTATTATTTACCATGTTATTATTCCTCTTATATTTTTATCGAAGTATATGAAGAATGTAATATCAACGATCATGCCAGTTGCTTTCTTGCAATAGAGTTAAACAGACTTTTGAGTTGAAACTCTTATCGGCTCCTTAACCTCTTTTCTCCTGGCAGATAAGCTTTCTACAGGCTCTTTTCGTATCGCTTTAAATGTTGTAAAAGTCATCATAAGCAAGATAATTGTAAATGGAGAGGCGATGACAATCGAGAACGTTTTAACTGCATCCAGCCCCCCGCTTAATAAAAACACGATAGCTGCCAATGAAACGATAATTCCCCACATTACTTTGATTTTCACAGATGGATTTAGAGCACCCTTAAAACTGAACATTCCTAAAACAACTGTTGCCGAGTCTGCCGATGTAACAAAAAAGGTAACCATTAAAAGCATTGCAATGATGCTGATGATTGAGCTTAACGGGAAATATTCAAAGAACAAGAATAAGGCAGCTTCCATATCCGTATTAATACTATCCAGCAAAATGGTATGGCCCAAGTCATGAATCAGGTGAAGGGCTGATCCTCCCATGACGGAAAACCAGATAAAACCAATCAGTGATGGAACGCATACGATGCCTAAAACATATTCCCGAATGGTCCTGCCTTTGGAAATCCTTGCAATGAAAGATCCTACAAATGGCGCCCATGTCGTCCACCATGCCCAATAAAAAACAGTCCACCCGGATACCCAGGCATTGCTATCCCCATTAAATGGTGCCAATCTTAAACTCATTCCGACAATATCATTCATATAACTGCCTAAAGTGGTCATAAAAATATTAAAAATTTTATTGGTCGGGCCTACGATGAAAATAAATAAAATGAGAGTTAAAACCAGTAAAATATTAAAATTGGATAGATATTTAATTCCCTTGTTAATTCCTGTACTGGCAGATGTAATAAAAATGGCTGTAGCGACCGCTATTATAATTAATTGAGTGGTTAATGTGTTGGGTATGCCATACTGATTATTAAGACCAGCAGCTATTTGCAATGTACTTAATCCAAAGGTAGAGGCAACACCAATGGCAGTAACAAATATTGCTAAAATATCAATGGATTTCCCAATAGGACCATGAATTCTATCCCCTAAAACAGGGTGAAATACAGAACTTATTAAAGATGGCAGTCCTTTTCTAAATTGAAAATAAGCCAACGCCAATCCCAAAATCCCATAGATTGCCCATGGGTGGATCCCCCAATGAAAAAATACATGTTTCATTCCTACTTCAGCTGCAGTTGAAGTGAGAGGTTCTCCGTATGGGGGTGAATTATAAAAAGTGACCGGCTCCGCTACCCCGAAAAATACAAGCCCCACCCCCATACCAGTTCCAAACAACATAGATATCCAGGAAAACGTGCTATAAGTCGGCTTGTCAGAATCCTTTCCTAAACGTAGATTTCCATATTTTGAAAACGCTAACAAAACTAATGATGCCACAAATATGAAACCGGTCAGCAAGTAAAACCAGCCAAAGTAAGTGAGTAGAAAGTTTAATAAACCAGATGCTAAACTATACAATGTGTCTGTAAAGAAAAATCCTAAAATAACAAATAACATGGAAAGACCAACAGCGTAACTGAGAACCGGATTATTTTTAAACATCACATCTCGCCCCTTTATATTTTTGATAGATTACTTTACTTCTATACCGTTTATTTCTTCAATTTATCAACAGGGCGAATTCATAATGTATACCAGGGATGCAGCCCTTATTCAATCTTTCCAGTCTTTCGTTCTTCCATCATTAAATACTGACAATTTCACAGTTGTTTTAATGAATGTATTGATCTCCAGAATTACCGGTTTTTATAACTTATTGTTGAGCATCCATCTTCTTTGTTTCGAAGGATAATAGGCCCCTTCCCATTAAAAATTTCATTAAATTTCCCCATCTACCACTTTAACCTCATATGCTTTCAACGCCCATCTGCAAGACCTTCCATAACAGATCCATCCCGGATATCATGGGAGGTTAGACAGCGGCAGTCCAGACCACCATCTGTCAGTTCCGCATATGCATGGGTACAGGTCCCATCCACAACATAAATTTGTCCATCTACTCTTGCTGCTACTTTGATATTGCCTTTTCAGAACAACTTCTACGGGTTCATTTTCACCAAGGGACTCTTCTCATTAAATAAGTGTAGTTTTACCCTCTAACTTCTCCATGGATTCCCTCCTTTCATAATTCTTGGCTGTCAATTTCTTCAGTGCAGCAATATTGTAAGTTCGCATGTCTTCCAATCTTGTAAACGGGTAACATCCCAGAATTCAACAGCATCCTGAATAAAGGCATCCCATCTTCCACCAAACTTTATTCTTTTGGATTGATTGGAAATATAGTTCCATAAATACATAATCAGCTTACATCAGCGGTAACCATGTTCTGTGATGTGACTGTCGGGAAAAGTCCCTCTCTTTGAACAATGACAAATGGACCTTATACTTCCAAAACCCTTTACCGAAGGTGAATGTACATATGCAATATAGCCAAAAATATATATCAAACCTGTCTCGGGATATGGGCAGGCCAGGCCCTATTCAGCAGTAACGTCAATGACAATTTTGCCAACGTGTGTTTTAGAAAGAAAAGCTTTTTGTGCTTCTGCCATATCTTTTAGTGGAAATTCTTTGGCTATGATTGGTTTGATTTTTCCTTCTTCGATATAGCTAATCAGATTCAGGAAGGATTCTTTAGTTTGATATGTACTTCCAAATAGACTTAAATCTTTCAAATAAAGATCACGGACATCCATCTCTACAATAGGTCCACCGATGGCTCCAATGACTCCGTATTTCCCTCCTTTTTTGAGGATATCTAAAAATTCCGACCACTGGCTTCCTGCAGCCACATCTAAAACTACATCCACTTTCATTTTTCCAATCTTTTCAACATAGCTTTCTCCCCTAAAAATAAATTCATCAGCACCGTAGCTCTTTACCCTTTCTGCTTTACTTTGTTCACAAACGGCAATCACCTTGGCCCCCCGTACTTTTACTAATTGCACAAGTGCAGAACCCACTCCGCCTGATGCCCCGGTTACTAAAACTACATCATCTTTTTCAACCCCTACTCTACAAATGAGGTTTTCAGCTGTTCCATAGGAACAAGGAAATGTTGCCAACTCTTTATCAGATAAATTTGAATCGATGACAAAGGCTTCTTCTGAACGTACAGCTGCATATTCGGCAAAAGTTCCATCACATTCTGAACCAAAAGTAATACATTCGATACCGTTTTCACTTGACGGACGTTCCTGAACAGAACGAATTAATACTCTTTCACCTATTCTGTCTTGACGAACCCCCTCTCCTACAGCGACAATCGTACCGCAGCCATCAGCTCCTTGAATTCTGGGGAATTCCATAGCTTGCCCAAGCCATGAACCATCGTCTTTAACTTCTTCCTTAAATCCCGATTCCCCACCTTTATTGGTTTCTGATTTTATACTCTTTGAATACCATCCTATACGTGTGTTTACATCGGTATTGTTTACAGCTGCTGCACCAATTTTCACCAATACTTCTCCCGCTTTTGGTGTTGGAACATCAATATCTGTGCGATACTCTAATGTTTCAAATCCACCATTACCTGTTAGATATACTCCACGCATTTTTCTGGGTATGGCCATCATCATGACTCTCCTTTTACAACCTTACCGTCTTTGAATTTACAAAACGAATAATAAAGAAATTACAATTCATCTTTTTTCTTTTAAGCGGTTATAAATATTCCTTTTAAATCAACTGACCGCCCGGACAGCTATGCTTCCACCATGATTAGTCCAACTAAGCCAAAGGCATGAGTTATATTGTGTGATCATGGAAGGTATAATGTCTCCCACATAGCCTTCAGCGGGAAGTCGGGTCGCTTTTCTCTGATAACGTTATCAACTAACTCCGCTTTCCCGTCCCCTCCTCTCATGGTTATAGCTGCTTCCCTGTGGAGACTGAAGGGCTCCTCGGGCATCGCCTGATGCTTCTCGGGGCAGGACAGCCTCCGCCGCTTTTCTATTTCAGCTATGCTTACCGTATATTTTGAACAGGAGGCTTTGCCGGAAGTATGATTCGATTCATACCCCGAAATTTCCATCCACGTTCATATGGAATCGGGGGAACGATCTCATGACCCAACTCATCTGCTGCTGTTCTGGCCCAGTAGGGATCCTTTAGGAGGGCCCGTCCAAGGAATATAAGGTCGGCACGATTGTTCTGCAAAATTTCCTCGGCTTGAATTCCCGTTGTGATTAAACCGACAGCTCCGGTTGGAATATCAGCTTCATGTTTTATTTTTTCAGCGAAACTCACCTGATAGCCCGGATAAACGGAAATTTTTGCCGGAGCGACAGCACCTGCACTGACATCAATCAAATGGACACCTTCTTCTTTCATCCATTTAGCCATGGTTACATAATGTGAAGGATTCAAGCCATCCTCCAGAAAGTCATTGGCTGAAACCCTGACGAAGAGAGGACCGTCCCAAACTGTTTTTACCTCGGCGATGACTTCCTTCAGAAAACGGTAACGGTTCTCTATGGATCCTCCATATTCATCAGTCCTATGGTTTGAGAGTGGTGAGAGGAATTGATTAATCAGGTAGCCATGGGCTCCGTGAATTTCGATGATGTCAAAGCCCGCTTGTTTGGCTCGTATAGCAGCCTTCCCAAAGGCTTTGACCGTTTCCTCTATATCTAAAATACTCATTTCTTTTGGTTTTTTTGTTTCTTCATCGTAAGGAATGGCCGAAGGAGCCACAATTTCACCTTCCAGTACCGCTTTCCTCCCGGCATGGGCGAGTTGAATACCCGCTTTTGCTCCGTGAGCCCTGATCATGCCAACAAGCTTCTTAAGTCCCCCAATATGGTCATCACTCCATATTCCCAAATCTTGCGGACTGATTCTTCCTTGAGGTGTAATGGCTGTCGCCTCTGTCATGATCAAGCCGACTTGCCCTACAGCTCGGCTTGTATAGTGGATATAATGCCAATCATTTACCATTCCGTCTTCGTTATGGCAGGAGTACATGCACATAGGTGACATGGCAATGCGATTTTTTAATGTTACACCGTTTATTTCATATGGTTCGAACAACTTTACAGACATTCACCAAAAGCCCCTTTCTATAGTCTCATCGGTCATTTAATATGGGGAGCTCTATTGCGGATTTCAATTAAAAACTAGATGACGCAACTGACCCGGCGCTTCGATTATCCAGCTGAAGCTTTATTTTTTGATCACTTTTATGTCCGCCGCTGTTACACCCGCCTAGAGCCGTATCAAATCAGATTGTTAACCCAAAAAACATCTAATCATGTATTAGCAAAAAAAGCGGATTTTATTTAATACAACAATTTTTCTTCAAATGGAAAATCCGAAAACCTTACTGAACCATCCGCGGTTACTAAATACTGCTGTTCAAGTTTCACACCTTCTGCTCCGCCTTTTGCTCCAATATAACTCTCAACACTTAAAACCATATTTTCCATAATTTCCCCATCAAATCCTCTTTCGTCGAAGTCTTCCCTGGGTACGATATAAGGGTACTCACTACTAAATCCGACTCCATGGGCAATGGCCGAGTATCGATTAGCAAAAAATTCCTTTGGTATTTTCCAACTTTTCTCGGCAAATTCTCTAAACGTCATGCCGGATTTAATAATCGACGCATTCCATTCAATTTGCTCAAATGCCGTATTATACAATTGCCTTTGTTCTTCTGTCGGATCGCCGTCCCCGCAATAAAATGTTCGAGAAATATCTGCATAATACCCAAAAGGACCTACTGTATCTGTATCCAATGTGACCAACTCTCCTGCCTGAATCACACGGTCGCTTGACTCCTGGAAAAAAGGGTTCGTTCGCGGTCCCGAAGCTAGCAATCTTGTATCGTTATAGTTCCCGCCGTTTGAAATATTCGTTTGATGTAAAATAGACCATAGTTCGTTTTCTGTGATACCGGGTTGGAGTGCTGTTCTTATCTTGACCAATGCTTTATCAACAATTTTCATAGAAATGCGTAAACATTTTATTTCTTCTTCTGATTTTACAGCACGGGCCAGTTCAATGGGGGTTCGCCCATCAACTACTTTAATCCCTTTATCTAAAAGAGCCATGACTGATATGGGAGGGATTCCATCCATAGCGAGCGGGCTGCCAGCCCCATGTTTCTTGACTAATGTGGCTATTTCTCCTGCAAATCCGTAATGGTCGACCCAGTTGTAAATCCAATTCATGTAAACTGTTACAAATACACTGTTTTTAAATAAGTTCAGTCTGTCTTTCTATGATTGCCATTTGACTTTTTACGTGTAAATGAGTTTCCTTCCTCCAAAGATCCCTTATGAGTTTGTTAATCATCGGCCTGGTTTTAGAGATATTATTTTAGTTTGCTTTTTCAAGATTTATAAATACATAATAGTCTGAATTGGTACTTTAGTCAACCACTTATTTTTATAAAAGGAATAAAAATTCCTAAAATGTAATTGATTTGTTGTCCTGACAAATCGGTGTTAAAGTATTGCGTGCAATAGGAAGTCCCCGGGTACACAGCTCGGGATTTCAATATATTATAGAACAACTATATAAGGTAGAATGAATGTCCAGGGTGGGAGATGTATTGACAATTGTCCTATGGAGACCTTTGGGGAGGACTGAAATGCGAGAAATGCTACCTGAGAAAAGACCGGAGTTTTGAAGCGGAAGACAGTAGATGAATACACTTCCTATAACCATGAACAAGAATAACGGCCTTAGGCAACTGTGATACAAGAGGCTGGAGCTGAGTGATATTTAGATAATGTAAAAAGTTTTGTGTAATTGGTTAAACTTACCAATTAAGGGGTTGGTCAATTATGCAAAACAAACGCTTTAGCGAAGGAATTAGCCAAGGATTGCCGTACAGTTGAAGATATTCAGGAGAAATTAATGGGCTTTTTAAGGATTCCATCCAGCAGGTATTTGAAGTTGAGATCAATGAACATTTAGGTTATATAAAACATGATAATACCGGTGACCATTCTGGAAATAGCCGCAATGGGTACAGTAAAAAGACAATGAAAACAAAGTTCGGCAAGGCTGAGTTGAGAATTTCCATGGATCGAAAAGGTGAGTATGAGCCTCAAATTGTCAAGAAATATGTAACAACCGCCAACGGATTGGAAGATCAAATTATCCGTCTTTACTCCAAAGGAATGTCAACGAGGGACATTGAGACCAGATGAGGGATTTATATGGGATTGACGTCTCAGCAGCCATGGTAAGCAAGGTGACCGATAAAATTATGCCTTTGATAGCTGAGTGGCAATCTCGTCCATTGGATCGGGTTTATCGTATCGTATTTTTGGATGCCATTCACTTTGTTGAAAGACGTATCGTATAAAGAACAAAAGGAGGTCATGGTTGATTTAAAGAAAGTCTATCAGGCGCTCACTCTGGAAGAAGCAGAACTTGAGTTTTCCAACTTCAAAGAGAAATGGGGCAAGAAACATCCGATTATTATTAAGTCCTGGGAAGCCAACTGGTTGGAACTTACTTCTTATTTTAGCTTCCCTACAGAGATTAGAAGACTCATTTATACAACCAATACTATAGAAGGCTATCACAGACAGCTTAGAAAAGTAACTAAAACGAAAACAGCTTATCCAACTGATGAATCCCTACCTAAAGTAGATTATCTATTTGGCAACAATGGAAAATTCAAAGAAGTAGACTATGCCTGTAAGGGCATGGAAAGAATGTATATCACAATTAGCTATTATCTTCGAAGAAAGAATTAAAAATGAACTAATCATTTAAGGATTGGGCTACCGCCCAATGGGTTTTTCGCTTTTGGTTCTCCCAAAAAGGAAACAAAAAAGAGGAAGAGATTGTCCCTCCCTTTTTGGCATAATCCCATTAGGTGCTCGGGTTGCTCCCCAGCATTGCCTTATCCCCCTAATGGGCAAGACCTTGTTAGAAGTATTACCACAGCTGATGTTGAAAATTCCAATTACACAAAATTATTTATACTCCCTTTACATACCCGGCAATTCAGTAAAGCTCGATCCGGAGACATTTCTGTATTCTCACTGTCGGTTATGATCTTCTGTCGTCCCTTGACATGTTGATTATTGCCCCTTTCAAATATCTTATTTGCCGCTGTACTTTCCTATTTTCTCGAGCTGAATGAAGACTCTGGCATCTTCTGAATGCCGATTAAGTTTAACTGGTTACTTTTCCATTACCATCCACTTAGAAAACCAGATCTCGCAACAACAAAACCGGCCCCATCCAGAAGCCGGTTTTGTCGATTACAGCTTTAGTTCACCCATGCGCAAAAGTTCGACAACAGCTTGAGAACGCCCCTTGACACCAAGCTTTTGCATGGCATTGGATATATGATTGCGAACCGTTTTTTCGCTGATGAACAGTTCGTTCGCGATTTCCTTGGTTGTTTTATCCTGAACTAACAGCTCAAATACTTCTTTTTCTCTTTTCGTGAGCAGCGGTTTATGAGTGAATTCGTTCTCCTTCAATTATTGTAACCCTCCTTGCCTTCGCCAGCTTCAACCGTGGGGATGGGTATTCACTTTGTCATCACCATCATATGTGAATGAAATAATGGGAGTGACATGAGAAGGCGGGGAAAAAGATAAATAGGCATCATTTTATTAAATTCTTCTCTCATGGGACAATCCGCATCATGTAAGCCAGGTTTTCGTTAAATGTACGTCATCATTCCAACATGGCCCAGCCCATATATATCCACTCAAACAGGCTTATTTTTTATCATGCTTCTCTTCTTTTTCGGAATCATCTCCGAAAAGAAAATAAGAAATGATTCCGGAAAAAATCGCAGCACCGATTGCAATATAAGTACGGGTCGGGGATTCGATATCCGTGTAGTTCCTATTTAGCCACCAGGCCGACATTACATATACGATGACTGCTATGGGTAAAGGGTAAAGTAAAAGTCTTTTCACCGTTCAACTTCCTTTTTATAAATTTTCATCAGACAAGTGGGTTAACAATATGTTCCTGCCTTCTTCCGTCCAGGGGACGCTTTTTCCGGATGATTTGGACACCTGTACGATGGCCCCCCTGCCTGTAAAGCAAATGGAGCCGTCCTCCCTGACTTCCATATAGTGCAAATCAACAGAAGAATTTCCTATCCTGCTGACCTTAACATAAATCTTCAGCAATTCATCAAAATAAACCTGTGACCAATAGTCGCATTGTATATCCGCTGCAACTGGAATCATGCCGTACTCACCTGAAAGCCACCTTTCCATGAGCCCTATCTTTTTTTAGAAAATAGGTACGTGCCTGTTCAAATTAAACAATGGGGACTGTATTATTCAAATGGCCGAACATGTCAGTTTCCGAAAAACGTGCTTTGACTTTGCTATAAAAAGAAAATTCACGTTTTCATTTTTCCACATCATCCATATAGGATATACGCGGCATCGCCAATCTCCTCTCCTAAAAAAACAGCAGCTGTCACGTTTGGACAGCTGCTGTTTTGGATGCGAACCATAAAGGGCAGGGTTACTGATTATCCACCATATGGTCGCTGCCGAAAAATTTCTTAAACATATGAACGTTTGTCGCACGGTTCATGGCGGCAATCGAAGTTGTCAGCGGAATGCCTTTCGGACAAACCTGTACGCAGTTTTGGGAGTTTCCGCATCCTGCAATTCCTCCGTCATCCATAAGTGCTTCCAGACGCTCGTCTTTATTCATGGCCCCCGTTGGGTGCGCATTGTAGAGACGTGGCAATGAAAGGAGAGCAGGCCCCATAAAGTCTGATTTACTGTTTACGTTCGGGCAGGCTTCCAAACATACTCCGCAAGTCATACATTTAGATAGTTCATATGCCCATTGGCGTCTTCTTTCCGGCATCCGAGGACCCGGTCCCAGATCATACGTTCCGTCAATTGGAATCCATGCTTTAATTCGCTTCAAGGAATCGAACATTCTGCTTCTGTCGATGACCAAGTCACGGACTACAGGGAATGTGTCCATTGGCTGCAAACGGATAGGCTGCTCCAGTTTATCAACCAAAGCTGTACAGGATTGACGCGGAGTTCCGTTTATTTTCATGGAACATGCTCCGCAAACTTCTTCCAGACAGTTCATATCCCATGCAACCGGTGATGTTTTTTCCCCTTTGGCATTGACCGGATTACGCCGGATTTCCATCAGAGCTGAAATGACGTTCATATTTGGACGATATTCCAGTTCAAACTCTTCCTCATAAGGCTGGGAATCAGGATGATCTTGTCGGGTAATAATAAATTTGACAGTTTTCTTTTCGCCCATCCTTAGTTCTCCTCTTTCTTTTTAGTATAGTCCCTTTTACGCGGCTTGATTAAGGAAACATCCACATCCTCGTAGCTGAATTCCGGCTGGTTTTTCGAAGCATTAAAGTCGGCCATTGTTGTCTTGAGCCACTCTTCATCATTACGGTCAGGGAATTCAGGTTTGTAGTGAGCACCGCGGCTTTCATTACGGTTCAAAGCACCGATGGTGATCACACGGGCAAGCTGCATCATGTTCCACAATTGTCTTGTAAACATCGCACCCTGATTGCTCCAGCTGGATGTATCATTAATGTTGATATTCTTCCAGCGCTCCATCAGTTCAAGGATCTTATCGTCCGTTGCCTGCAGGTTTTTATTTTCACGAACAACCGTCACGTTGTTGGTCATCCATTCGCCAAGCTCTTTGTGGAGGACATACGCATTTTCAGTTCCGTCCAAGGATGTAATATCCGCCCATTTTTCTTCTTCTTTTTTAACAGCTCCATCAAATAAGGAAGACGGTAAATCTTCTGCACTATTTTGAAGGCCGCTGACATATTTAACTGCTTCAGGACCTGCAACCATACCGCCGTAAATCGCTGAAAGCAGTGAATTGGCTCCAAGACGGTTCGCACCGTGTTGTGAGTAATCGCATTCCCCTGCTGCAAACAATCCTTTGATGTTTGTATGCTGTTCATAATCAACCCACAAGCCGCCCATGGAGTAGTGAACTGCAGGGAAGATTTTCATTGGAACTTTACGAGGGTCGTCCCCGGTAAACTTCTCATAGATTTCAATAATCCCGCCAAGTTTAATGTCCAGTTCCTTCGGATCTTTATGTGAAAGATCCAGATATACCATGTTTTCTCCATTAATACCAAGTTTCAAGTCAACGCAGACATGGAAAATTTCCCGTGTGGCAATGTCACGCGGTACAAGGTTTCCGTATGCAGGATATTTCTCTTCTAGGAAATACCATGGCTTTCCGTCTTTATAAGTCCAAACGCGGCCGCCTTCCCCACGGGCAGACTCACTCATTAATCGGAGTTTGTCATCCCCTGGAATCGCAGTCGGGTGAATTTGGATGAATTCCCCATTCGCATATGTTGCACCCTGCTGGTAAACAATGGATGCTGCTGACCCAGTATTGATCACAGAGTTTGTTGATTTACCGAAAATAATTCCCGGTCCTCCAGTTGCCATAATCACCGCATCTGCCGGGAATGATTGAATTTCCATCGTGTTCAGGTTTTGTGCAACGATACCTCTGCAAACACCGTTGTCATCCTGGACAATGCCAAGGAAATCCCATCCTTCATACTTTGTAACAAGTCCTGCCACTTCATGCCGGCGGACCTGCTCATCTAAAGCATACAGAAGCTGCTGCCCTGTTGTAGCACCCGCAAATGCTGTACGATGGTGCTGAGTTCCTCCAAAACGGCGGAAATCAAGCAAACCTTCAGGAGTCCTGTTGAACATGACACCCATTCTGTCCAGAAGATTAATAATCCCCGGAGCTGCTTCACACATTGCTTTAACAGGAGGCTGGTTGGCGAGAAAGTCTCCGCCATATACTGTATCGTCAAAGTGAATCCAAGGCGAGTCGCCTTCACCTTTTGTATTAACCGCACCGTTGATTCCGCCCTGCGCACATACAGAGTGGGATCTCTTAACGGGTACAAGTGAGAAAAGATCAACCGAATGTCCTTGTTCTGCAATTTTGATAGTTGACATCAGCCCGGCTAAGCCGCCGCCGACGACAATAATTTTGCCCTTGCTCATCGTGAAGTTTACACTCCTTTTCTACTCCAAATTGTATCGTTTATTCGCTACAAAGTCACTTTATGCTTATCAGAAGAACCAATGTGGATAGGCAAAAGCAAGAGCAGCGCGAATACCGACAATAGAAATTAAGACGAAGAAAATTCCCATCACCCATGAAGAAATACGCTGGGATGTAGGTGTTTGAGTAATTCCCCATCTGACAAGAAAGTTCCATAGTCCGTTTGCCAAGTGGAATGTGGCAGATAAAACACCAATAATATAAATGATCAGCATGATCGGATTGGATAATATGTCCGCCATCATATCAAAATTCACTTCGGCTCCCAATGCCTTTTGGATCCTTGTCTCCCACACATGCCACGCAATGAAAAACAATAGTATAATTCCGGAAATGCGTTGCAAAGTGAACATCCAATTTCGGAAATAACTCAATCTTACAGCGTTGTTATTTGCAGTGAATGCAATGTAGATTCCAAGAATCGCATGGAATACCAAAGGTATGTAGATCACTACAAATTCCAAAATAATTACAAACGGTAAACCACCTACAAATCCTGCCGCATTGTTAAATGCTTCTTCACCCATTGTAGCAAAGTGGTTAATGAATAAATGCTGCACCAGGAAAACCCCTACTGGTATGACACCCAGCAATGAATGCAGCCTGCGCCAATAAAACTCATTTTTTACTGCCACGTTTTACCCCCCTCAGTAGTTAAATAAGCGTCTGCTCAGATTTGTCCGATGGGCTTGTCGAACATGATAATTGTTTGTCACGACATTGTAACCATATTTCATTCTACCCCCGTCGACATGCCTCGTCAAGACAGGCGATTTCTTATTTATGCTGAACTGAATAATTCATCCAATTCATAATAGAAATCTTTACCAATTAACCCTTAATTTCGTTTATAATATACTCATATTGAAAGCGAGGAAAAGAACAGTGAAATCTCTACCAAAAGATAACCAGCCATCCATAAAAGCCGAAGAACACTCAACAGTTCCCGTCTTCGCGTATGAACTTCTTAGGGATGTCCTCATACCTGAACTCCTCGGCAGTGACACACCTGAAATCTCTTATTGGGCAGGGAAATACATTGCACGCCGGTTTCCGCTTCTTTCCATAGATGAAGCCGCTGAATTCTTCAAAGAAGCCGGCTGGGGCCACCTGTATATTGTACGTGAAAAGAAAAATGAATTTCTTTTGGAGTTGAGCGGCGACATCATTGAACGACGCCTTACCATGGCCTCGGAACCATGCTTTCGTCTTGAAGCAGGCTTCCTGGCCGAGCAAGTTCAAAGCATGAAAGAAGCAGCTGCAGAAACATTTGAAGAAATCCATAAAAAAGAACTAAAGGTATTATTCCGTATCCAGTGGGATGCCTAAGCTTCCCGGCAACATCATTTCCCCCTGTTTCTCCATAAGCAGAGCCTGCTCCTTTTTTCAGAGCAGGCTTTTTGCTTACTTAGCAGCCGTATCCTCAAGAGCGCCCAATTCGAAAGCATCGTGCAAATATTGGGCCGCTGGTTTCATTTGTTTAGAATCCACAAGTACGGATACTTTAATTTCAGAAGTGCTGACCATTTTGGACTGAATTCCGTTTTCAGCCAGAACTTCAAACATTTTGGCTGCTACCCCCGGGTTGGATACCATGCCCGATCCGACAATGGACACTTTGGAGAGGCCTGTCTCACACTCAATATGGTCGAAGCCAATGGCGTCTTTTTTCCTTTCCAGTACATCAATTGCTTCCTGACGGTCTTTATCTTTAATGGAAAAAGATAGATTTGTCTGGCTGTCGGTTTGGCTCTGGATAATGATATCCACATCGATCTGATTTTCAGCCAATGTTGAAAAGACTGACGGGAGACCGGTAATTTCACTTTTCAATCCAAAAATTGTCATTCTTGTGATATCATCTTCAAATGCGACACCGCGCACAATTAAATTCTTTTCCATAGTTGCTTCCTCCTCAATGACTGTACCTTCTTCATTTACCGTGCTTGATCTGACTTCAAGGGGTACCGAATGGTTTTTTGCAAATTCAACTGCACGCGGATGCAGTACGCCGGCCCCCAGATTGGCAAGTTCCAGCATCTCATCGTACGAGATGGCCGATAGCTTGCGGGCTTTCGGAACATAGCGCGGATCAGACGTAAATACACCTGTAACGTCTGTACAGATAGAGCAACGCTCTGCTTTTAAGGCTGCTGCCAGCGCGACAGCCGTTGTATCGGAACCGCCTCTGCCCAGTGTTGTGATCTCACCGTCTTCTGTTACACCTTGGAAGCCCGCTGCTACAATAATTTTTCCATCATTTAAAATTTCTTCCAAATGATCCGTTTTTACATCTACAATTCTTGCATTGCTGTGGACTTTCTCTGTAATAATTCCTGCCTGCCAGCCTGTTAAGGAAACAGCCTGCTCACCCATTTCAGTTAATGCCATGGTCAGCAGGGCAATGGACACTTGTTCACCTGTTGCCAAAAGCATGTCCATTTCCCGCTTTGCCGGGTGATCAGTAATTTCTCCGGCAAGCGTCAGCAGCTGGTCGGTTGTTTTCCCCATGGCTGAAACAACTACCACTACATTTTTTCCGCTTTGTTTTTCTGCGATAATTCTTCTGGCGGCATTTTTAATTTTATCCGTTGTACTTAAAGACGATCCACCAAACTTGATGACTACAGTACCCATAATCTACCTTCTTTCTGTCATAATAAAAAAAGCAATGAGAGCTTTCCCCTCATTGCTTGTGAGTCACGATTTTTCATGTGAAAATGTCACAACATGGGATAGCTCACCAGTATGAAAAGTATCATACTGACAGTCCTGTATTTATTCAATCACAGAACCAGCAAAAATAACCATGGGATCATTTTCACTTCGGCAATCCTTCCCTTTCATAACCCTTCATCAAAGCCCACGCTTCTCCGAATTACTACTCTTTAAGGTTTGCGCCTCTATCAACTTGTTCAATTGCGTTTCATTATAGCATGGAGTTTTACACGATTCAACTACTCTTTTAACTTTTCTTTTAAACTTTTGGCCACCGGCTCTGGTATACCCAGTTCGGTAATGTCCTCCATTTCCGCTTCTTTCATCTTTTTCAGCGACCCAAAATGCTTTAAAAGGCGCTGTTTCCTGGCGGGTCCTATTCCCGGAACATCATCCAAAATAGACTGGAAGGCTGTTTTACCCCTAAGCTGGCGATGGAAAGAGATCGCAAACCGGTGAACTTCATCCTGGATTCTTTGCATCAGGTAAAACTCATGGCTGTTTCTGGGAAGCTGCACTGCTTTCAATGGATCACCGTACAGCAGCTGGGACGTCTTATGCTTTTCATCTTTTGCCAATCCTGCTACCGGAATGTCGAGGCCGAGCTCATTTTCCAAAATATCCTTTGCTGCTTCTGCCTGGCCTTTCCCCCCGTCAATCACAATCAGATCCGGCAGCGGCAACCCGTCTTTGAGCACGCGTGAATATCTTCTGCGTACCACCTCTCTCATGGACTCGTAATCATCAGGACCTTCCACCGTTTTAATTTTATATTTTCGGTATTCTTTTTTATCCGGTTTCCCGTTAATAAATACAACCATAGCAGATACCGGATTGGCTCCCTGAATGTTGGAGTTGTCAAAAGCCTCAATCCGGTATGGTGTATAAATACCCATGGCTTTTCCAAGTTTCTCCACTGCTTTGATGGTACGTTCTTCATCACGTTCAATCAAAGCAAATTTATCATGCAGGGAAACTCTCGCGTTTTTTTCGGCCAGTAAAACGAGATCCTTCTTCTGCCCGCGTTTTGGAATAAGGATTTTTGTTTTGACAAGCTCTTCGGCCATATGAGCGTCAACTGATTCAGGCAGAAGAATTTCTTTAGGTACAAAATGCTGGGGCTGCAGGTAAAACTGGCCCAAAAAAGTAAGGAATTCTTCTTCCTGCTCACCATAAACAGGGAATAACGAGACATCTCTTTCAATTAATTTGCCCTGCCTGATGAAAAAAACCTGAACACACATCCAGCCTTTATCCATTGCATAGCCGAATACATCCCGATCAATAAAATCTGAAGAGATAATTGTTTGCTTTTCCATGGTCATTTCGATATTAGCAATTTGATCACGGTATTCTTTCGCTCTCTCAAAGTCAAGCTGATCAGACGCCTCAATCATTTTCTCCTGCAATTCTTTTTTAATGGTTTTGTACCCTCCGTTTAAAAAGCGGGAGATTTCATCAGTGATGCCTTTATAGGTCTCGTCACTGACTGGATTGACACATGGTGCAAGACACTGGCCAAGATGATAGTATAAACAGACTCGGTCGGGAAGGGATTGGCATTTGCGAAGCGGATACAGACGGTCCAGCAGTTTTTTCGTCTCATGTGCAGCTTGCGCATTGGGATATGGACCAAAATATTTGGCTTTATCTTTCTTTACTTTTCTTGTAATAATCAGCCTCGGGTGACGCTCATTTGTTAATTTAATATATGGATAACTCTTATCGTCTTTGAGCAGGACATTGTATTTCGGGGAATATTTTTTGATCAAGTTCATTTCTAAAATCAGGGCTTCCACATCAGAAGAAGTCACAATATATTCAAAGTCTTCAATTTCTGACACAAGCCGCTGGGTCTTTGTATCATGCGACCCGGTAAAATAGGACCGGACACGATTTTTCAGCTTTTTCGCTTTTCCTGCATATATCACGGTCCCCTGCCTGTCTTTCATGAGGTAACACCCTGGCTGATCCGGCAGGATTTCCAGTTTATGTTTTATCAATTGGTTCAAGGAAGGAACCTCCCTTTTGTTTCTGAGAAGATGTGGATCAGCTCCTTGCCGGTCCCTGGTTGGACAAGCACATTTTCCAGGAAGCCTGTTGTTGAGCTGTACTATTATAAGAATATCACAAAAGACCGTCTTTTTTTCCTATTAAAAAATCCGAGCCGGTGCGCTCGGATTTTTGTTACCTTATAGGTGTTTGTTGATCAAGTTGGCCAGTGCTTCTTTCGGCTGGAATCCGACTGTTTTATCAACGACTTCTCCGTCTTTCATAACAAACAGTGTCGGAATACTCATGACGCCAAATTCGCTGGCAGTTTCCTGATTCTCATCTACGTTCAATTTTACAATTTTTGCTTTATCACCCAAATCGCCATCCAATTCTTCAAGAACAGGAGCGATCATTTTACAAGGTCCGCACCAAGGTGCCCAAAAATCTACAAGAACGACCCCTTCGCTAGTCTCTTCTTTAAAGTTTTGATCAGTAACATTTGTAATAGCCATTTTTTTACCTCCTAAATATACTCCGGAACTTACAGCAAGTATACCACCTGATTCTCCCTTGTGCTAACAATTTGCCTGTTTTTTAATATACCCGAAGTACGCAGGATTACACGTTATGATATTAGGAGGATGTTTTCAGCTTACGGAACTCTTCAGTCAGCAAAGGAACGGCCTCAAACAAGTCTCCAACGATGCCGTAATCCGCCACATTAAATATATTTGCTTCCGGATCTTTGTTGATGGCCACAATGACCTTGGAATTTGACATGCCTGCCAAATGCTGGATAGCTCCTGAGATCCCGCAGGCGATATATAAATCGGGCGTAACTACTTTTCCGGTTTGGCCGATTTGAAGTGAGTAATCACAGTAATCCGCATCACAGGCTCCGCGTGACGCTCCTACTGCCCCCCCAAGGACTTCCGCAAGCTCCTTCAGCGGCTCGAAGCCTTCCGCACTTTTCACCCCGCGCCCTCCGGCAACAATCACTTTTGCCTCAGACAAATCGACTCCTTCGCTCGCCTTTGTAATGACTTCTTTTACGATTGTCCTTAAGTCCTTTATTTCTGCCGCAATGGATTGAACCTCTCCGCTCCTGGATTCATCTTTTTCCAATGGTTCAATATTGTTTGGGCGGACTGTAATAAATGTGATGCCGTCGATAATGACCTTTTTTTCAAATGCCTTTCCCGAGTAGATGGGGCGGGTGAACACAAACCCGTCATCTCCTTCTTCTATATCGGTTACATCTGATACAAGGCCCGTGTTGAGCTTGCTGGCAATTTTAGGGGACAAATCTTTGCCAAGCGATGTATGACCAAATACGATCGCATCAGGAATTTCTTCATTGCACACTGCCATGAATGCCTGTGAAAAACCGTCAGGCGTGTAATGTTTCAATTGTTCATCCTCGACAACAATCACTCGGTCTGCACCATAATGAATCATGGCATCCGCCTGGCTTTTTATTGAGTCACCGATTAAAACTGCTGCTACTTCCCCGCCTTCTGCTATCTTCTTACCTGCTGCTATGGCCTCGAAAGATACATTCCTTAAGCTGCCGTCACGGAGTTCCCCGAGCACCAATACTTTTTTTGCCATTGCTTTCCCCTCCTGTTTCTATATATATATAAGGATGTTATATGACTTTGCTCAATAAACCGGCAAGTTCTTTGACCTGGTCCTCCAATTCGCCCTCCAGAATTTTTCCGGCTTCCTTCTCAGGGGGCAGGAAAATGTCGACCGTTTCTGTTTTTGGCTTAACATCACCTTCGTCAAGATCCAAATCATCCAGCTCCAATTCGTCCAGCGGCTTCTTTTTTGCTTTCATAATCCCCGGCAATGACGGATAACGCGGATCGTTTAACCCTTGCTGGGCGGTGACTACTAAAGGAAGGGATGTTTCAATCATTTCGGAATCTCCTTCCACGTCCCGGACAATATTCACAGTTTCTCCGTCAATGTCAATTTTTGTAATCGTTGTAACACATGGGAAATTGAGGAGATCTGCCACTCGGGGCGCTACTTGGCCGGATCCCCCGTCAATTGCTACATTTCCGGCTAAAATCAGATCCGGATCCTGTTCTTTTAAATATTCAGCCAGCAATTTTGCAACAGAACATTCATCATAATCATCCAGATCATCTTCCACATTAATTAAGGCAGCTTTATCAGCCCCCATGGCTAAAGCCGTTCTTATCTGCTTCTCTGCTTCTTCCTCACCGACCGTGACAATCGTTACTTCTCCGCCGTGATCATCACGGATCCGTATCGCTTCTTCAATCGCATATTCATCATATGGATTGATGATAAATTCTGCACCCTCTTCCTCAATTTGTCCGTTCGATATGGAGATTTTTTCTTCAGTATCAAATGTTCTTTTCATCAGTACGAAAATATTCATTCTATGAACCTCCTCATCTATCATTCTCCAGTAAACTTCGGCTCCCTTTTCTCAAGAAATGCCCGGATTCCTTCCTGAGCGTCTTTTGTTTCAAATATTTCACCAAATCGTTGTGCTTCCATTTCTGCCCCTTTGGAAAAACGGTCCTGTTGTTCATATTGAAGCAGCTCGATGATCGCTTTGAGTGAAGAGGGGCTTTTCTTTGAAATATTGTGAACCCATTCTTTTGCTTTATCTAATAACTCTTCTTGCGGAAAACACTGATTGGCCAGCCCCAGACGAACCGCTTCTGTTCCTGATACCGGTTGACCGGTAAACAGCATCTCTGCAGCTTTGGCTGCACCCACATAACGTGGAAGGCGCTGGGTTCCGGCAAAGCCCGGAATAAGACCAAGCTGCAGCTCCGGCAAACCCAATGTAGCATTCTCACTGACAAGCCGGATATGACACGCCATGGCCAGCTCCAGGCCGCCTCCCAGTGCTCCGCCGTGTATGGCTGCAACGACCGGTTTGGAATAGTTTTCAATTTTATCAAAAACTTTCTGGCCCTTGGATGCCAATCTCGAGAATTCCATTCCGTTCTTAATTTGCGTGAATTCTTTAATGTCAGCTCCCGCGGAAAAAAATCTTCCTTCCCCATACAAAAGAACGCTTCTTATCTGTCGTTCAGCTGCCAGCTCATCCAGTACCCGGTCAATTTCTGCAATCATTTCTGTTGACAGCGCATTGGCAGGCGGCCTATCCATTTTTACGTAAGCCACATGGTCTTCCCTTGTTACAGACAAAAATTTCACAGCCAAGCCCCTTTCATCATTACTTGGAAAGCTTTCCATTTGCCTTGCATCCGTGTAAAATGAGTCCATGCACTTGAGGTGCAAGGGAAATCAAATCGTACTTATGCTCATTTAACACCCAAGTAGTGGCCGTTTCATCCATCGTTCCAAATATCATTTGCCTTGCAAGCCTGGTATCAAGCCCGGCTGAGAATTCCCCCTGTTCTTTCCCATACTCCAAAATATGATCCAACACTTGCAAATAATCTTTTAACACCTCGTTAATTTTATATCGCAGCTGTTTATCGGATTGCCGCAATTCCAATTGAGTAACAATTGCCAGATTCTTATCTTCTGACAAAATTCTAAAGTGGTTTTCAATCATTACGAACAACTTGTCGGCGGCTGTTTCCTTTTCTGCTATGGCTTCGTTGATTTTTTCAACAAACATGGCCATTTTTTCCCGAAAAACTGATAATAAAACGTCTTCCTTATTTTTAAAATAAAGATAGATCGTCCCGTCGGCTACTCCTGCCTGCCGTGCAATTTTTGAAATTTGCGCCTGGTGATAGCCGTTTTCGGCAATCACTACGACAGCCGCTTCAATAATTTGTTTATACTTTGGCTTGTTTCTTCTCATCTGTCTCACCTACCGGTAAAGTGAATGATTGTTCATTCACCAAACATGATAATTTCCCGGCCATATTCTGTCAAGTGAAGCGCTATCACGATGAGGAGACATTTAGCGCCTGCCGTCATTGACGAGTCATGCTGGAATAAAGCCGCAGGGTTAAGAAAAGCAGCCGATAGGCGCTATATGATGTTCAAACGCTATTTCAGGCTAACCTAACTTTTCTTCCTTTTCCTGTTTATTTTTTTCTTCCTCTACCAAGTTTCTCCTTAGAATTTTTCCAACAGCTGTCTTTGGGAGTTCCTTACGAAATTCATAACTTCTTGGAACTTTAAATGCTGCTAAATGTTTGCGGGCAAAATCATCCAACTGTTTTTCGGAAAGGCTTTTTCCTTCTTTTAAAACAACATAAGCTTTGACTGTCTCTCCTCTGTATGGATCAGGTATGCCCGCCACAACCACCTCTTGGACAAACGGATGCTCGTAGAGTACTTCTTCAATTTCACGCGGATAAATATTAAATCCGCCTGCTATAATCATATCTTTTTTCCGGTCAACAACATAGAAATACCCTTTGTCGTCCATATAGCCCAAATCTCCCGTCAACAGCCAGCCGTCCTTCATGGTTTTCTTCGTTTCTTCGGGCATATTCCAATAGCCCTTCATTACTTGGGGCCCTTTAATCGCGATCTCGCCAACTTCGCCCGGCGGCAGTGGTTCTCCATCCTCCATACTGACAATCATAGCTTCTGTGTCGGGCCATGGAATACCAATACTCCCTTTCACTCTTTCGCGATCCCATAAGAAATTGGCATGTGTAACCGGAGAAGTTTCTGTCAAACCGTATCCTTCTACCAGCTTGCCTCCCGTCACTTCCTCAAACTTTTCCTGGACTTCTATAGGAAGAGGTGCTGATCCGCTAAGACATGATTTAATGGAAGACAAGTCATATTTATGAATATCCGGATGATTTAGCAGGCCGATATAAATGGTAGGGGCTCCCGGAAAAAGAGTCGGACGCTGTTTGTGAATCGTTTTTAACGTTGTGCCTGCATCAAACTTCGGCAGCAGAATCATTTCATATCCTTGCATGACTCCCAATATCAGTACGGTTGTCATACCATATACGTGAAACAGCGGGAGAAGGCCGAGAATTTTTTCTTCTCCTTTCTTCATTTTGTACAGCCAGGCATCACAGGCTGTTGCATTGGCTACCAGGTTTTTATGGGTAAGCATAACGCCTTTTGGATTTCCTGTTGTTCCGCCCGTATACTGTAACAGGGCCAAATCGTGATCAAAATCAAAATCTATGGCAGGGATTTGTCCGGTCCATTTATCCTTCATGATTTCGGTAAACAAGTGCTGTCTTCCTTCATGCATGATCTTGACGACCATGCCGGAATCCCTCTTTTGGATGAATGGATAAATCACGTTCTTTGGAAATGGCAAGTAGTCCTTGACAGCGGTTACAATGACATGTTGGAGGTTTGTAGAGTCCATTACTTTTGCGATCCGCGGATAGAGCAAATCCAATCCAATAATCATTTTTGCTCCTGAATCTCTCATCTGGTACTCCAATTCCCTTTCCGTATAGAGAGGGTTGGTCTGCACTACTATAGCTCCTGCATAAAGGATCCCATAATAACTGATTACAGCCTGAGGGGTGTTTGGCAGCATAATTGCCACTCTGTCTCCCTTTTTCACTCCCAGTCCAAGCAAATAATGGGCCATCTTCAGGGCACTTTCATATAACTCCAGATACGTTAATTTTTTGCCCATAAAATGAATAGCCGTTTTTTCCGGGTATTGATTTGCAGCATCCGTTAAAAATTGCTGAACTGTTTTCCTTTCATATTCCAAGGCATGAGGGATGGCATCAGGATAAAGATCCAGCCAGGGCTTCAATATATACACTCCTCCTTTTGGTTGAACCTTTGGAAAATTTCAAACTTATACATATTATATTACACACGTAGGCCGCAGTACAACCAAATGCCCAAATTTTCAGAACACAGGGAACAGAATTCCTGCCTCATTTCAAGAAAAATCCAGGCAAGAGTTCAATTCTCGCCCGGACGTGTTTCTTTTATGGCTTCCTTAACAGCAGTCATGGCCTGTAGCGTAAGGTCTTAAGATGCACGAATTAAATAAATGATTCCAACAATGATGAAGATGCTGCAAACCACAAACAGCACTTTAGCCAGTTTATCCACTTGTTCCTCCTTATAATATCCCAGCTCCGATGACATAAGATAAGCCGATGGAAATAACCATCGACAAAAAGCCAACGGCGCGGTTGTCATTTTCAATTTCTTCATCAACATTAAACTTTGGAGTGAGAAACTCAAAGATAAAATAACCTGTCAACAATAGAAAAAAACCAAACAACCCCCAGCCGATCATAATAAATAACGAATCGTGATGAAGGATCGAATGCCTGAAAATATTGGCAATCCCAAAGATTTTTCCTCCTGTTGCCATCGCAACAGAGACGTTCCCATTCTTAATTTCTTTCCAGTTGTTGTATTTGGTCACCATTTCGAATATAAACAGGAACAAAATGATACAAAGAACAGTGATACTATAATAGCCCGCTGTTTGAACAATTGAATTCTCCCAAAAAGAGTCCATTCCGTACCATTCCCCTTTTTTTTCAGAAGAAAGCCCTAAACGGTGCTACTTGAACTCCACAATGGTCACACCGCTTCCGCCTTCACCTGCTTCTCCCAACCTTATACGTTTGACGGACCGATGATGTTTCAAAAATTCTGCAACTCCCGATCTGAGGGCACCGGTTCCTTTTCCGTGAATGATGGAAACACGAGGGTAATTCGCAAGGAGAGCATCATCAATATACTTTTCAACTTTGTGCAGTGCGTCCTCATACCGTTCGCCGCGAATATCAAGTTCAAGGCTTACATGGTAGTCTTTGCCTTTCACGGAAGCAAGCGGCTTTGGTTCAGGTTTCGGCTCAGATTGTATAAACTCCATATCTTTTTCTTTCACTTTTATCTTCAAGATACCCGCCTGAACCTGCCATTCTTCTCCACCCGTTTTTTCCAATAATGTTCCTTTTTGCCCAATCGTCAGTATTTTGACCTCGTCCCCCGGCTGCAACTTGCGCTTTTGCCTGGACTGTTTGGCCGGGACGGTTCCTTTATCGATTTCAGGAACGGCAGCATCCAGCCTGCGGCGGGCTTCAATCAATTCATGTTCTTTTACTTTTGCCCCGCTTTCCAGCCTCATTTTCCGAAGGGAGCTCATCACTTCTTCTGCATCCGCTTTGGCCTTTTCCACTACTTCAGCTGCTTTTTTCTCCGCCTTTTCATACATTTCCTGCTTTCGCTCATAAAACTCTGCCATTTGCTTTTGTAAGTCCCGATGAAGTTTTTCCGCATTTCTCAAATAAAAACGTGCGTCCTCGTAATCTTTTTCAGCTTCTTTTCTGCTTCTTTCCAGGGAAGCAATCATATTTTCGACTTCATTGCTCTCCGTATCAATCAGCGATTTAGCATGAGTAATAATGTCATCAGAAAGCCCGAGTCTTCTTGAAATTTCAAACGCATTACTTCTGCCCGGAACACCGATCAACAGTCGATATGTTGGCCTTAATGTTTCGACATTAAATTCCACACTGGCATTGATTACGCCTTTACGGTTATAAGCATATGCTTTTAATTCCGGATAATGGGTGGTAGCAATGACCCGGGCTCCCCGGCTGTATACATCATCCAAAATGGAAATGGCCAGGGCGGAACCTTCCTGCGGGTCAGTTCCTGCCCCAAGTTCATCAAACAAGACCAGACTTTCATGATCGACCTGCTTCAGGATCTCCACAATATTCACCATGTGAGAAGAGAACGTACTCAAACTTTGCTCTATGGACTGCTCATCGCCAATATCCGCAAATACCTCCCTGAACACTGACACTTCAGAGCCTTCGGAAACCGGAATTTGAAGACCGGCCTGTCCCATTAACGTTAAAAGCCCGACCGTTTTAAGTGTAATTGTTTTTCCGCCGGTATTGGGTCCCGTGATGACGATGGTAGAATAATCTGCTCCCAAAGTAATGTCATTGGCCACGACGTCATCAGGCGGGATTAATGGATGCCGGGCTTTATACAGCTGAATTCTGCCTTCATTATTCACCTGAGGCCTGGTGGCCTTCATCGCTTTGGCAAAACGGGCTTTGGCAAAAATAAAATCCAGGGATTCTACTGCTTTTTCCAAGACAAACAATTCATCAGCGTACTCCGCCACTTGTCCTGAAAGTTCCTGAAGGATCCTTTCGATTTCCGTTTGCTCTTTCACATGCAGTTCCCGTAATTCATTGTTCAACTCCACAACTGCCTGCGGTTCGATAAACAAAGTCTGTCCTGAGGAGGATTGATCATGAACGATGCCCGGATAATTGGAGCGGTATTCCTGTTTTACTGGAATGACATATCTTTCATTCCGAATCGTGATGATGGCATCTGAAAGCATTTTTTGTGCGTTACGCCCACGAATCAGGCTTTCCAGCTTTTCTCTGACCCTATTTTCAATTCTTCTTTTTTGCTGCCTGATATTTCGAAGTTCATGACTTGCAGAATCCAGAACCTCTCCGCCATCGTCAATGGCGTTTTTTATGGATTTCTCAAGCGGGCCCAAGTCTCCGACCTGTCCGGCCTTTTCCGCTAAAATGGGAATATCAAGGTCGTTGTCCTCTATCAGCTCTTCAATAAATCTCTTCATTGACCTGCCTGCATGAATGGTACTGGCTATCTTGATTAATTCAGCAGGGTTTAATGAACCGCCAATTTGTGATCGTTTGATATGAGTATAAATCGGGAAAATTCCACTCAATGGAGCATGTCCTTTTAATCTGAGCACGTGAGCAGCCTCGTCCGTTTCATTCTGAAGGTGTACCACTTCTTCGTAAGATGAAGAAGGCCGAAGCCTTCTGATTCTCTCCGCCCCAAGTTCGGAAGCTGCATATTCCACCAGCTGCAAAAGGATTTTATTAAACTCCAGTGTACGTAATATTTTTTCATTCATGGGAATGGCTGTCTGTCCCCTTTCCATTATGCCTAATCATAACGAGTCAAAAAGGCCCTCAGTTTTTCAGGTGTCCAGGTATTAATGACACTTGCACTTTGAATCCATCCTCTTCTCGCAAATGAAGCACCAAGCTCCATAAACTCCAAATTTTCAATATTGTGGGCGTCTGTATTGATGACAAGTTTGACCCCTTTTGCCTGCGCATGCCTTAAATGTTCTGCAGCCAGGTCAAGTCTTGCCGGATTCGCGTTTAACTCCAGGGCCGTATCCGTCTTTTTCGCCATCTCAATCAGTTGTTCCATATCCACATCATACCCGTCTCTCCTGCCGATCAGCCTGCCGGTTGGATGGGCAATAATATCCACATGTGGATTTTCCAGAGCATTTTTCAAGCGTTCCATTATTTTTCCTCGGGACTGAGAAAAACTGGAATGAATGGAGGCAATGACAATATCGAGTTCGGCGAGCAGATCATCCTTGTAATCGAGACTGCCATCCGGCAAAATATCCATTTCAATTCCTGATAAAATCATTATATCGTCATATTTATCGTTGAGTTTTTTGATCTCCTCGTTTTGTCTTTTGAGGCGATCAACCGTCAGGCCGTTGGCTACCCGCAAAAATTGGGAGTGATCTGTAATGGCCATGTATTGATAACCTTTTTTCCTGCAGGCTTCCACCATCTCTTCTATAGAAAATGCTCCGTCTGACCAAGTTGTATGCATATGAAGATCGCCTTTTATCTCTTTCGCTTGAATCAGTGGCCGGCTTTCATCATATTCATCCACTTCTTTTCCGTCTTCCCTGATCTCCGGCGGAATGAAAGGCAAATGAAAATGCCGATAGAAATCAGCTTCGGCTTTAAAGGTTGTAACGATCCCGGTTTCCGTATTTTCTACTCCGTATTCACTAATTTTTTCGCCTCTGCTTTTTGCAAGCTGGCGCATTTTTACATTGTGTTCAGCTGAACCTGTAAAATGATGCAGGGCAGATGCAAACTCATCGGGTGCAACGATCCGAAAATCAACGGAAACACGATACTGTCCGCCTTCTATCAGTAATGTTACTTTTGTATCCCCGCTGGCTGTTGCTTCTCCGAACTGTTCCAGGCCTAACAGCTGCTCTTTAACCGCCTTTGGATCTTCGGTGGCAATGATGAAATCCAAATCTTTGATGGTTTCCTTGACACGCCGAAGGCTGCCGGCTCTTGAGAATCTCGTGATTTCCCTGATCTCTTTTAAAGAGGTTTCAATCAATTCTGCTAAAGGTATCATATAGGAAATAGGCAGTCTTTCCGGCTGTTTTCCCATCTGGGATAAAGCTTTCTTGATATTTTCTTCGGTCTTTTTTCCAAAACCCTTTAAACCTCTGATTTTTGCGCCTTCGCAGGCTGCTTTCAGTGATTCAATATCGACGACATCCAGCTCTTTATATAATCTGGCAATACTTTTTCCGCCAAGACCGGGTATTTGAAGCAGGGGAATAAGCCCTTTGGGTACCGTTTCCTGCAGCTCCTGAAGGACTGTGGACATCCCTGTTTCGATATATTCTTCGATGACACCGGCTGTCCCCTTTCCGATCGAGGGAATTTTTGTGAGATCTGTTATTTCAGACAAGCTTCGGTCATCCGCTTCCAACGCAGCCGCAGCTTTTCGAAAGGCCGCTGTTTTAAATGGATTTTCCCCTTTCAATTCCATATAGACAGCGATTTGCTCCAGCAATCGAATGACATCTTTTTTATTGACATTCATCTTAGTCACCAACCGTTCTTCATTCTCCCGCCTATCATTTTATCAAATACATAAATGAAAAGAAAAACTTCTCTTTCGAAAAGAGAAGTCAGTTTTGAATATAGTCAATCCACCATTCTCTCAACCCTTCAGATAGAAAAGGAGTATAGTGAATCATCCATTGTGCCAGGAATGAACCATTGATCGCACCTTGTATCGTGGGAATCGGCAATAAGGCTGCAATATACAGCAGAATAAAGAGCAGCAAATATGTCTCCAGAAAACCAAGAATCCCTCCGGCCCACACATTTAATGTTTTTAAGACCGGCAGGCTTGCAACAAAATCAAGTGCAGATCCAATCATGCCGAGGATGATACGTACGGCAAAAAAGATCAGTACAAAGGCTACAGCACGATAAAACGCTTCATCCAAGCCGACACCCTCAAACACCATTTCCAGCGTATTTCCGGGATCTATATCAGGGTATGGGATCCATAGCCGAAGGTTGGGTGCCAGATCATCATAATATATGTACGCAACAACAAAAGAAATAATAAAACCGACCATATGGATCAATTGAAGGATAAAGCCTCTTCTTAACCCGACTAAAAAGCCGATAACTAACAATACCAATAAAGCTAATGTCAACATCCGTGATTCAGTCCTTTAAACGAGAAAGCTCCTGTTCCAAATCTTCCAGGCGCTCTTGAAGTTTGATTTGCTCATGGACAGCATTTACAGCTGTCAAAACAGCGAGCTTGCTAGTGTCGAGGCTGGGGTTCACCGAGCGGATCTCCCGCATTTTTTCATCCACAAGCTCTGCAACCAGCCTCATATGCGATGACGTCTCCGTTCCTGTAATGATATAATGTTGTCCATATATCGTAACTGGAGTGCGTACTTTTTCACTTGATGACAAAGCGATGCCCCCATTCTCAAATAACTGTCTTTTTAAGGCTTTTCACCGAAACTCTTAAAAATCCTACCTTATATCATATCATGAATGAAAATAGATGGGAAACCATTTTTCCACGAAGAATTCAGAGAGGATGCTGATGTATGGCTAATACTGTCATTCAATTGACACTTGAAGAGATACAGAAAATGAAGGAACATTACCAATCCTGTTTATCTGAAAAAATTCCGCCCGGAGGTATTTTTTCAGCGAAGAAAAACGGATGCACCATTACGGCCTACCGTTCAGGCAAAGTCCTGTTTCAGGGAGCAGGCCATGCAGCAGAAGCCCTGCAATGGGGAAGCCCGGCAACAAAACAGAAAAAGCCGACCGTTTCAGGAAGCTCTTCAGGCATGCCTTTACCTGAACAAATCGGTTCCATGTCAGTCATCGGATCAGATGAAGTCGGGAAAGGGGATTATTTCGGACCGCTCATTGTCGCCGCAGCATATGTAAAAAAAGACCAAATTCCTTTGTTAAAGGAACTTGGCGTGAAGGATTCCAAGCATTTAACGGATGTGCAGATCTCAACGATCGCCAAAGATCTCATCACCTTTTTGCCATACAGCCTGCTAAAGCTGGACAACCCCAAATATAATCAATTACAGGCATCCGGAATGACACAAGGAAAAATGACAGCCATTCTGCATAACGAGGTCCATTACCGTCTGCTGGAAAAAATTTCACCCGAAAAGCCCGACGCTATTCTCGTTGATCAGTTTGCCAAGGCTCCCGTATATTACCAGTATCTAAAAGGGCAGAAGATTATTCAAAAGGAAAAAATATATTTTAGTACAAAAGCAGAAAGCATCCATGTGGCTGTGGCAGCAGCTTCCATCCTTTCCCGCTATGCCTTCGTACGTGCGTTTGACAAATTGAGTCAACAGGCAGGCTTTACTATCCCGAAAGGTGCGGGTCCCCTTGTTGATCAGGCTGCGGCCAGGCTGATCAGTGAAAAAGGTTTGGAGACCCTGAAAAGTTTTACAAAATTCCATTTTGCCAATACGGAAAAAGCAAAGAACATTGCCAAGCTAAGGTAGGGTGTACTTATTAAGGTCAGGTCCCAGGCTGGATGGGATCAGGGGCAAGGGCATAGGGTCCGGTTGTTTTTTGGTTCGGGACATGTCCGAGAGTCCCTATTTTTCGTGCTTTCCTGGGGATAAAACTCGAGTATCGCGATAAATTTCAAACGTGATTTGGAACGGGGTTAGGAATGTGGGATGGGGCTCGAGTGACCGGTTTTATTGCTTGGACGAAAAAAGGTGATCGAGAATGAATCCATCAACCGTTTTTATCGCTTGCACGAAAAACGGACACTCGAGAAAAATCCTCCAATGACCGTTTTAATCAATTGGACAAAAAACGGGATCTCAAAAGACCTCCGGTCCCCGTTTTTATAACCTGAAAAACGGGACCTCAAACGGGGTTTCAGTAACAGGTTTTCTTGCTTTCTCGAGATCACCTCAGCCACCGACGAACATCAATGAAGAACAACTGATTCCCCACCATTGATTTCGCCACAGTTGCCGGTCTGTTTATGCCTGGTCCATTGGTGGCCCATTCAATAGAAGCCTGCCAGCAAAAGCACCAAGTACAGCTTTCCCACTTTACACCACCCATTGCGAAAGATTTGGATGTGATAATATCAATTTTTCAATTTCCTCAAGTGACTTCTTCAGTTCCATTTCAAACAGCCCTGTCTGAACCATCTCTGTTAGAAAGTGATGGATCTCTTCAATATATATCACTTGATTTTCTCTTAAAGATACCGTACTCTCATCCAAATCACTGAGGTTGTGAAAGAAAAGATACATATATTCAAAAACATCACCCGAATCATGATCCGTACCCAAATAAGCAGATGCAATGGTATTTAATTCTGTATAATTGGATAAAAGCTCCTCACTTCCAGCTGCCAGAGAAGCTATTCGGTCTTTTGACATTTTATGTTCCTTTTGGATGTCCTCTATTTTGATGAACTTGATCATATCAATAGCGGCTGCTCTCATGCTGCTTTGGTATCTGATCGTTTGATCTTGCGGAAATTCGTCTTTATTGGATCCGCTGTAAACAGTATAAGCCGCAACCATCGCCATAAATAAAAACAGGTAAATCAGCAGGCGGTTTCTTCTCATTTCACCCTCCCGGTTTGCAGGCAAAAATCCTAATTGATTGACTATTCGTTCATAAATAGGTAGCATTAGTTTACATTTTAGCATGATCTTTTGAGTCGGGTGATGAATTTGGCACAAACAAAAAAAACATATAGTTCATGGATTCTCGTACTTACGGTAGGGCTGGGCACTCTTTTAAATCCATTAAATTCATCCATGATATCTGTCGCATTGACACGCATGCAGCAGGACTTTGACCTCACCTTTGCCGATGCGTCCTGGCTCATATCGATATTCTATCTGGCCAGTGCAGTGGGACAGCCTGTGATGGGAAAATTAAGTGATATGTTTGGGCCCAAGAGGATGTTTTTGGCAGGTCTGGTTACGGTTGCGGCCGCTTCCCTTCTTGCTCCTTTCTCACCCAATTTTATTTTTCTCCTGGCATGCCGGGCATTGCAGGCCATCGGAAGTTCCACTTTATTTCCAAGCGGAATGAGCATTGTTCGGTCAAGCATTACAAAAGGACAGGGACAGGCTTTGGCCTGGCTATCTATATTCGCAACAACATCTTCGGCCTTTGGCCCATCCGTCGGAGGTTTTTTGATAGATTCCTGGGATTGGCCATCGATCTTTTTTGTAAACTTTCCTTTTATTATCTTGTCATTTACCATGGCGATCTTTATTCTGCCGGATAAAGGCCGAGGAAAATTTGAATTGAGACGTATTGATTTTACAGGCATTGCTCTGTTTATTATTGCCGTTGTCGGACTTATACTATTCCTGTTATCCCTGGATTCGGAGATCAATGGCTGGGCGTTTATTCTTTTCTTGGCTTTTTCCATAGCTTTTTATTATTATGAAAAACGCAGGAAAGAACCCTTCATGGATGTCAAAGGTCTTAAAAATAACCCGAATGTCTCACTGATTTACTTGCAGTTTACAATTATCAATCTTGTTTACTATTGTTATTTCTTTGGGGTCCCTACCTTTTTACAGCAAGCAAAACAATACAGCCCTGGAGAAACGGGACTCATCATGCTGGCCTTGGCGGGATCCGGAGTCATCCTCTCGCCTCTGGCAGGAAGACTCATTGACCGGCATGGACCAAAGCCTGCTCTCATCACGGGTTCCGCCTTGTTGTTTATCGGGACTGCGCTCTTGCTCACACTCCAGGAGACTTCCTCTCTCTTATGGCTGCTCGTTGTCCTGGCTGTACTGGGAATAAGTAATGGTTTTAACAATATTTCGATGCAGTCCGCTTTATATGGGCATGTGGCTCCAGAAGAAACCGGAACCGCATCCGGACTTTTTCAAACTAGCCGTTATTTAGGTGCTATTCTGTCTTCCAGTTTATTGGGCTTGGCTTTCCATAGTCATTTGGACATTCAGCACTTTCATTATGTTGCGTGGATCTGTCTTCTATTCAGTCTGTTTGTAATTTTGTTGTCTATAAGGCTGCCGAACAGCGGAGGCTAGGGAATGGAGGAATGAGATATGTGCATTATTTTTGCAGCTTACCGCTCACATCCGGATTATGAGTTGATTATTGCTGCCAATCGTGATGAATTTTACAGGCGTCCTTCGAAGGCAGCGCATTTTTGGGATGATGAGCCGAATATACTGGCAGGCAGGGATTTAAAGCAGATGGGTACTTGGATGGGCATTACGAAGAGCGGACGGTTTGCAGCATTGACCAATTATCGCAGCCCGGCTGAATTTCAAAAGCCGTACAAACGATCCAGAGGCCAGATTGTAAAAGACTTCCTGGCCGGAAATGAAGCACCCATTGAATTTCTAAAACGCCTGCAGCATAAAAAAGAAGAGTACAGAGGGTTTAACATATTGGTTGGAGATCAAAAAGAGCTGTATTATTACTCAAATATTGGAAATCAAATTCAGAAACTGCAAGCCGGAATATATGGGCTAAGCAATGATCAGCTGGACACGCCGTGGCCTAAAGCAGAAAAAGGAAAGCAGCATCTGCAACAGCTGCTCAACAGAAGCAATTGGAATTGTGAAGACCTCTTTAAACTCCTTGCGGACCATGACCCTGCTCCTTCGGACAAACTGCCGCAAACCGGCATTCCAGTTGAACTGGAAAAAATGCTCTCTTCCATATTTATACAGAGTCCTGATTATGGAACACGATGTTCTACCGTTTTGCTGATTGACCGGGAACATGAAGTTCATTTTGTGGAAAGGACTTTTGATGGGGGAACAATACAAGATCAAGCGTTCCGGTTCCGATTAACAGCTGAAGAGGCCTCGACATGAAAAAGCCGCTGCTGGCGATGCTCCCCAGCAACGGTTTATTTTTTCGGCAAATGGACAACTACTCCCTGGACAACGCGTACGTTCTTGTCATCAACCTGTCCTTCGAGCTCATCTTCTTTTTTGCTCCACGTGCTTATCAAGGTAAAGAGAGCAAATCCGTAACTCGTCAATTGTATCCCTTTCAATATTCCGCCTCCGAGCTGCTGGTCATAGGCGGCTGTCAAAGCCGGAAACAGCTGCCCTGCCACGGATGCGTAGTGTGTATAATGGATTTCACTAATGCCGACCAGGAGAAAAATTCCAATCGGCATGAGAAGGACGGCATTTAAAAAAACGTAGGCAACTCTTGTAAAATAAGAGTACCTGCTAATTTCAGGGACCGGCATAATGATCGTCCACCACATCAGAAATCCTGTCACCAACAGAAACAGTTGGCTGATTACCGACAGAATCAGATTTTGTTGGATGACATTGAACAATTCCGGTAAAAAGTAAGCTGTTAATGCTCCATTAAACAGCACAGCTGCAAGCCATGGATAACCGAACAGTTTAATAGCCAGCTTCAGTCGGTGATTCCAAAAAATTTGCCTTGTCCAAGTTACAGGCATACTTAAAAGAAATAACGGCATAACAATAAATAACACTGTCATTAATTCAATGACATGGGCACTGAATAAGTAATGATCTGCAGCTAGCTTTACAGGGCTTCCTTTGATCATCCACAAAGAGATGGCAGCCAAATAAAAATATAATTTTTGCTTGTTTGTCACCGTATAATTGGGAGAATGTATGACTTTCTTCGCATAGAAAAAAGAAATAAGCGCAATCATGATAAAAGCTGCCGGATTCCACAATTCATACCATGTATATGTACTCAACACATCCAAATTCAAGGCGATCCCCTCTCCCTTATTTCAATGACGAGTCCCTTAGACTTTGCATTATATTTTATCACATTTTATGAAAAATCCTTCTTAAACCTGCATGAACTATAAATATTGCCACAATGATGACCTCTCACCATACTATTCTAAGTTGTCCATGTCTTTATTCTCAATCATAAGGAAAGACCAAATCATAGTTGATTTGGCCTAAAGATCATTCATTGATGTGATTGGTTAGCTCATGAACTGCGTAACTCCGCACCTGTTTGGTCTTTCAGTGCAGCCAGCACCTTATCGTGCTTTTTCACCACTTCATCATCCGTAAGGGTTCTTTGAGGATCTGCATAGGTTAATGAAAACGCGATTGATTTCTTTCCGTCTTTCATGTTTTTGCCTTCATATACGTCAAAAACATATACGCTTTTGAGCAATGTTCCTCCAGCCTTCCGAATAACAGATTCCAGGGTCGCTGCCGTTATATCTTGATCAACGACAAGTGCGATGTCCCGTGTAATTGATGGATAACGAGGGATTGGCACATATTGTAATAAAGGAACATCATATTCAAAAATGGGATCCGCTTGTATTTCAAAAACAAAAGTATCTTTGACATCCAATTCTTTCTGTAGATTAGGATGAATTTGGCCTGCAAAACCAATTACTTTGCCTGCAAACAACACTTCCGCTGTTCGTCCCGGATGCATGCCTTCTATTTGAGCCGCCTGCCAGGAAATTTCTTTTTCCAGGCCCAGCTTTTGGAATAAGCCTTCCAAAATTCCTTTTACTACATAAAAGTCAACAGGCTTTTTCTCCCCCTGCCAGGTATGGTCCAGCCATAAACCTGTCATTGCACCGGCAATATGCTCCCTTTCTTCGGGCTGTTTACCTTCCCCTTCATTTAAAAAAATTGAACCAATTTCATAAAGAGCGACTGCTTCATTTTTTCGTGCCACGTTATATGAGATCGATTCAAGCATTTGCGGAACCAGGCTCAGCCTTAGGCGGCTTCGCTCTTCACTCATGGGCATGGAAAGTGTGACGGGCGGTCGTTTCTCAATGGAAAACATGGACGCTTTTTCTTCACTTGTCAAGGAGTAAGTGATTGCCTGGTAAAGGCCTGCCCCCTCCAAAAAACTTCTGGCCGCTCTGCGTTTTTCCTGAATCTTACTTAACCCGCCGGGTGTTGCCGTCCCCTTTGGAAGTGTAGTCGGCAGTTGGTCATAACCGTATAACCTGGCGACTTCTTCAATTAAATCTTCCTCAATGGCAATATCTCCCCTGCGTGTAGGCACAGTAACCGTCAATACATCTTCCTCAACAGTTACCTCAAATTTCAGCCTTGCGAAAATCTTCTCTGCCTCAGCGACCGTGATATCAGTCCCCAAAACTCGGTTAATCTTCGCCAGCGATATAGATACGATAGCCGGTTCAGTGGTTAAATGGTCATCTTCTACGATTCCATCGAGGACCTCACCGCCTGCATATTTAGCCATCAACTGTGCTGCACGCTCCGCAGCCGGCCTCACCCTACTCGGGTCAACACCCTTTTCATATCGGCTGCTTGCCTCACTTCTTAAGCCGTGGTATTTGGATGTACTCCTGATCGGCGGGCCTGTAAAGTAGGCTGACTCCAATAGAACAGTAGTTGTATCATCATTAACTTCTGAATCGGCTCCACCCATGACACCGGCAAGAGCCACTGGGACCATGCCATTCGTAATGACAAGCTGATCAGAAGTCAGCGTGCGTTCAGTGTCATCAAGGGTGGTTATTTTTTCGCCTTCTTTAGCCATACGGACAACGACTTCCTTTGAACCGAAGCGGTCATAATCAAACGCATGGAGCGGTTGTCCGTATTCAAGCAAAATATAGTTTGTAATATCTACAACGTTATTGTGCGGCCTGATCCCCGCTGACATCAGCCGGGCTTGCATCCATAATGGGGAAGGGCCGATCTTTACATTTTTGATCACTTTCGCTGTATATAAAGGATTCTCTTGAACAGCTTCTACTTTTACAGAAATGTAATCAGATGCTTTCTCATTGGATGTTTCACCGGAAACTTCAGGCAGCCGGACATCTTCACTCAAGATAGCAGCTATCTCATAGGCAACTCCCAGCATGCTGAGCGCATCTGCACGGTTTGGGGTCAAATCCAGCTCCAGTACTTCATCATCCAAGTTCAATAATGACAGGGCATCTTCTCCCGCTTCAACATCCTCCGGGAATACAAAAATACCGTCAGCAAATTCCTTGGGAACCAGCTTTCCTTCGATCCCCAGCTCTTGAAGCGAGCAAATCATCCCGTTGGACTCCTCCCCGCGGAGTTTAGCTTTTTTGATTTTGAAATTGCCGGGAAGAACCGCTCCGGATTTAGCCACAGGCACTTTTTGGCCTTTGGCCACATTCGGGGCGCCGCAAATAATTTGGACGGGTTCCCCTTCACCGATATCCACCTTACAAATTTTTAGTTTATCCGCCTGGGGGTGCTGGCTGCATTCAAGCACTTCACCGACAACCACCCCTTTGATCCCGGCACTTATTTGTTTAATTCCATCCACTTCGATACCTGTTCTAGTAATTTTTTCTGCCAAATCAGCCGCAGTCAAGTCTTGCACATTTACATAATCCTGCAGCCATTTATATGAAACTAACATGTGCTAACCTCCCGAATTATTCTTGAACAGCGAATTGTTTAAGAAAACGAACATCATTGGTATAGAAATGACGAATATCATCAATTCCGTATTTCAGCATAGCGATACGGTCCGGGCCCATTCCAAAGGCAAAACCTGTGTATTTTTTCGGATCAAAACCGGACATTTCCAATACTCTTGGATGAACCATACCGGATCCCAATACTTCTATCCAACCTGTTTGTTTACAAACGCGGCAGCCTTCTCCATAGCAAATTTTACAAGAGATATCCATTTCCATGGATGGCTCTGTAAAGGGGAAATAGCTTGGGCGGAAACGAACATTCCGGTCAGCCCCGAAGATTTTCTTTGCAAACAATTCAAGCGTCCCTTTTAAATCACCCATTGTAATATTCTCGTCAACGACAAGCCCCTCTATTTGCATGAATTGGTGAGAGTGGGTGGCGTCGTCGTTGTCACGGCGGTACACTTTTCCGGGACAAATAATTTTGACAGGCCCTTTACCTTGATGTTTCTCCATTGTACGAGCCTGAACTGGAGATGTATGTGTACGCATTAACAGTTCTTCCGTAATGTAAAAAGTATCCTGCATATCTCGGGCAGGGTGGCCTTTAGGTAAATTCAAGGCTTCAAAATTATAGTAATCCTGTTCAACTTCAGGTCCCTCTGCAATTTGGAAGCCCATCCCGATAAATAAATCTTCGATTTCCTCTATGATTTTTGTCAGGGGGTGGCGGTTTCCCATTGTGACGGGCCTTCCCGGAAGAGTAACATCGATCGTTTCTTCCTCAAGCCTTTTAAGGACAGCAGCTTGTTCCAATTCATGATTCTTAGTCTCGATGGCTTCGGCAATCGTTTCTCGGACCTTGTTGGCCAATGCCCCCATTTTTGGACGTTCTTCGGCGGACAGTTTGCCCATTCCCCTTAAAACTTCGGTAATCGGCCCTTTTTTCCCTAAATAAGACACTCGGACCTGATTTAATTCTTTTAAGCCGGAAGCTGCTTCAACCGCATCAAGTGCCTGCTGCTCCAGCTCCTTTAATTTTTGCTCCATGTCTGTTCCTCCTTGCGTTTTATAAAGTTTGGTCATATATGGCCTGTGCTTCCAGATATAAAGACAATAAAAAAGCCCGCCCCCACAAAAGGGACGAGGCTATGGTCGCGGTACCACCCTTATTAACATTTATCATGTTCACTTCATTGTCATAACGGCACAGCCGGTGCATCTTTACGCCATGGATTCCCACAGCGGTCCCGATGCCGACTCAGGAGGTGAACTTCACCTGGATTTTCACTAAAAGTGCTTGCAGTCACGGCACTTTTTCCCTGTAAGTTTCCTCCGGCTACTTTTCTCCATCATTGTCATTCACCATATTAAGTTAATCACATTATAGACGTTCCCGAAAATAATTTCAAATCGGCTTTCTTAAATGATACAGTAAAATGCCGGCAGCTACGGCTACATTAAGGGACTCACTTTTACCATATAACGGAATAAATAAATTTTGGTCAGTTTCCTTTAGTATGGCTGGATCCATTCCGGCTCCTTCGTTACCTACAATTAAGGCAAATGAATCGGCAGGCCCGACATTCATATAGGGTTCGGCTTTCTCAAGGGCACTTCCGTATACGGGGATCCCTGCAGCTTTCAGCTGAAGAATCCAACCCGGCAAATGACCCGATAGAACAGGTACATGAAAATGGCTTCCTTGAGCAGATCGAATCACTTTTGGATTGTATACATCCCCTGTTCCTTCTCCCATGATTACCGCATCGATTCCTGCTGCATCGGCTGTTCGGATCAACGTCCCGATATTCCCGGGATCCTGGACCCCGTCCAACAAAAGTAGCTTTCGATGACGCTTGAGGTCAATGTGGTCTGAATTTTTTTTACAGACAGCAAATATTCCTTGCGGAGTTTCTGTAGACGAGATGGCACGGCTGATTTCCGGTGAAATAGATGTAACCGGCACCGAGTGTATCCGATTCATATATTCTGCATGGACATTCCGCTGTAGCATAACTTCCAAAACCTTGTCAGCCAAAAGTGCCTCTTCCACTATATGGATTCCTTCCACGATATATTTCCCGCTTTGCTCTCTCCCTTTTTTTGTAAGAAGTTTTTTCCATTCTTTCACCCGCTGATTTTTCGCGGACTGAAGTTCATCCATCATCGAATCCAATTCCTTTCAGGATCTTCTGTATTTATTATACATAAATCGGCCGATTTGCGAAAAGCTAACAAAAGAATCTTTGTAAAGGAGTCAGACGTTATGGATCTTAATATTAGAAGAGCAGTTATTCACAATGTATCGGACAATAACCAGGATCAATTGCGGGATACAATTATTGATGCCATGCAAAAAAGGGAAGAAAAGTATTTGCCGGGTTTGGGAGTGCTGTTTGAAGTGATTTGGAAAAATGCAGATGAGCAGGAAAAGAGCATGATGCTTGACAACCTCGAAAGCGGCTTGCAACAACAAGGCTAAAAGGATGTCCGGAAAATCAATTCAAAACTGATTTTCCGGATTTTTGATGCGCAGGTGTATGGGTAATGTCAGTCTTGGCTGAACTTCTTAAAGGAATACTTTAAAAGCCTCTACTCCGTAATAAGCTGCCACACCAAAAATTATTGACCATAAAAACAGGCTGATCACCGTCCAAAGAAGAGTCCAGCCTTTGGATGCCCCAAGAGTCATTCCGATAAATGCCGCGATATGCATACCGATCAAAACCGGGCCCAGCAAAGTAAGTCCCGGGAGTCCGTATCGATTCCAAATTTTCTTTGCCCGTGCTTGCCTTTTGCCGTTACCTTCTCTTTTTCCTTTTTTAAAAAGATAGTTTTTAATGGATTCAAATAAAAAAATGACCATAACGGTTGTGAGTAAGTTTCCAGTAAATCCTAGAATAACAACAAGCACCGGCTGCAAACCACGGATGATGCCAAGCGGAATGACAGCAGCTATTTCAATCCATGGCACTGCAGCCAAAAGAAACACAAGGATATATTCCCATAATTGCCCCATACTAATCTCCTTTATTTATATCTTCCTTTTGACAATACAAGAAAATATGTTTTTTGAAAAGAAAAAAGGCAACCATCGGCCTTTGCATTCAAAGCAAGGAGACAGATAATCGGGCGGAGGAAACGTTGGTTTTCCTCTCCCTGATACTGTATAGGGCTTGTTGGGACAGCTGTGGCTCAAAATTAATTTCCCGGGAGTAATGCTGTAAATTGAATCAATCAATAAATTTCGAAGTTCCCGTGTTCGTCTTCCAAGATGAGATGATACCCGGACCCTTCTCCGCCCATGAATTGTTCGAAAAGGTCTGAACCACCCTTTGTCACACCTATAGTCTTGTAGTGCTTATACGTGTCATTGACAAACTCTACAGCGTTTATCTTAAACAATCCCTTGCCGCCGACAAGGATGATCCCGTCATACAGACCAGCTTAAACCGTACTGGAGAGCGATGCGGCAAGGAAATTTTTTTGAATATTTAACAAGTATGACAGCCCTTGAAAAAAAGGGTAGAAGGCACTTTCCCTTCTTCACCGCCTTTTAAAACCCATAAAAAAATGGACACGGCTAAAATGGCCATGTCCATTAGAAAAAATCGACTCATTCAATTAATCAAAAATAATCTTTTCCATCGTTTCCTTATCCAGCCTTCTGGCCACTTCAGTGATCAGCTTAACGGCATTTTCAAAATCATCACGATGCAGCATGGCAGCATGGGTATGAATATAACGGGTAGGAATCGTTATCGCAAGCGACGGGGTTCCTGTTCCGGTCAGGTGAGTAGCACCTGCATCCGTTCCACCGCCGGCCATGGCATCAAACTGATAAGGAATATCAAGTTCGTCAGCGATATCAGTTACATAGTCTCGCAATCCTTTATGAGATACCATAGAAGCATCATAAATAATGATTTGCGGCCCGTCACCCATTTTTGCCAGCGCTTCTTTATCGGAAATGCCCGGCGTATCTCCTGCTATTCCGACATCAACGGCAAAAGCAATATCCGGCTGAATTTTATTTGCTGCAGTCTTGGCGCCCCTCAGTCCTACCTCTTCCTGGACAGTACCAACGCCATATACAGTATTGGGATGCTGTTCACCTTTTAAATTCTTTAGTACATCAATGGCGATCGCGCATCCAATCCGATTATCCCAGGCTTTGGCCAGAAGCATTTTTTCATTGTTCATTACTGTGAAATCAAAATAAGGAACCGCCATATCTCCCGGCTTGACTCCCCACTCCTGGGCTTCTTCCCTGCTGGACGCCCCAATGTCAATAAACATATTTTTTACATCCACAGGTTTTTTGCGGGCCTCAGCAGACAAGATATGCGGGGGCTTGGATCCAATTACACCTGTAAGTTCTCCTTTAGAAGTAACAATCGTAACACGCTGGGCAAGCATCACTTGGTTCCACCAGCCTCCGACTGTTTGAAAGCGCAGGAACCCTTTGTCGTCAATTTGAGTGATCATGAATCCTACTTCATCCAAGTGGCCAGCCACCATTATTTTCGGGCCTGACTCATCGCCGGTTTTTCTCGCGATTAAACTTCCCAAACCATCCGTTTCAATTTCGTCCGCATATGGTTCTATGTATTTCTTCATGACTTGACGGGGTTCGCGCTCATTGCCGGGAATCCCTTTTGCATCGGTCAGATCTTTTAACATCTTCAGCGTGTCATCCATTTTAGGCATATTCATCCCTCACTTTTTTAATTTACAATTTTTTCATGCATGTATTCATTATAAACATATGAGAATCTAATCACAAAAAATGCGCAGGCCCCCTCTAATAACCCTCTTGCTGGCGCTTAAAATTCACTTCGTTTTTCTTTTTATACGCTTCCTGCACTTCATCGAGCTGAAAACCGAGTGTTTGTCCCAACACCATATATTGCCGGAAAAGCTCTTCATAATCCTTGGCTGATTTTGACTGTCTAAAGTCCCCTGCCAGCCTGAATACTTTCAGAAAACTGCGGTCCAAATTTTCGTTGGCTTCCTGGGAAACTAAAGAGATTTCGCGGTCTGAAAACTCCAGCTCCAATCCAAGGGATAAAATAAAGTGGATGCCGTCCACAAATTCTTCCAATATATCCTCTCTCGGGGCAGGTGGTTTTTTGCTCCAGAATTTAAAACATCTTGTTTCGTTGGCCAGCTCTCCAATTTCAACTAAAAGGGCCAGCAATTTCTTCTCAAACAGATCTTCCCCTTGGAGCTCATGCTCCCTTTCTATGTAGCTATCCAACTCATGCTGCATCGCAAACCATTCTTTTAATGTCACTGTCCTCACTCCTTTAGCCGTTTGCAATCCACCAAACTTGGGTTGCATCAACTTCTCATAAAAAATTATAACAAAGTTGAAACCTTTTATCCTGATTGTCCGTAGAGTTGATAGGGAGATTTATGTATTGGAGGGCTTGCCATGATATTATTTTTTAGACTGGTTATATTGGCTTTAATCATTTATCTTTTTTACTTAGCCGTCAAATTTATACTGGATCCCAAAAGGAAACTGGAAAGCGCGCATGAACAAAAGAAATATTTCTTTTATGATCAGCCCGATAATGTACGGAAAAATTTTCTGGTCACGTATGAGGGAGTCCTGTTTGAAGGCGAGAAGTACTTAGGGACCACCGATCGAGCATTTGAAGTAGTCTCCATATTTATATTTCCCCATAACCCTGATTTACTGCAGGGACTCAGCTACGAGGATTTTATGTATATCGAAAATGAAGTCAAGCTCAGGTATCCTAATGCTGTCATTGACTGGAAAAGCCCCATTAAAGAATTGCTTGAAAAAAACAGAAACAATAAGGTATAAATAGAGACACCAAAAAAGGGTAGGTGGACAGGAGTATGCCCCGTCCCCTATCCCTGCTGCATTTTATATTTTCTCCTATTCTTCCATTTATGATAGGTAATCGCCATGGTTGTCATGATGGCTGGTACTGCAAGGACTACGGATGTTAGAAAAATCCATTCCACGATGGTCTGGACAAATCCGGACGCAAGGGTCATCGCAGTCCACAAAATTACCGTCAACGCAAGCATGAAGACTGTATACGCCTGAACAGGCTTTCCCAGACGCTCCAATTTATCCCTGCTTGTTTCTACATCACTGTATATAGGTATTGTTCCTTTCTTTGCTTTAAAAATATGCATGTCATGACTTGAACAAACATGCTCCCAACCGGAATCTGAGAACATATCGAAGTACTCCACCTGTTCACCTGGCTGCAGCTTCCGGTAATCGATACTGAAAATGACGTCTTCACATTCACCTTTTTCCAGTTCATAACCCATAAAACGAAATTTTTTCAAATTCCAGCCCTTTAAAGCTTTTTTTCGTAACTTTTCCATGTCTTTGTTTTCGGAAAAAGCAAGGCCGTTTGACATTAAATATTTTGTAGGTGCCATTATTCCTTCCCTCCTGCCAGACCTTTTTCTGCCAATTCAATCATGGCTTTTCGACGGGCAATATCTTCCTTTAATACCGTTCTCCCTTTTTCAGTTAATACATATACTTTGCGCCTTGAATCCCAGTCAGCGTGCGGCATGATCAACTCTTCATTCAGCAGCTTTTTAATAATGGTATAAAGGGAAGCCGGCCCGATTACAAATGCCCCTTTCGTATGTTCCTCAACTAAGCTCATGACGGCATAGCCATGTCTTGGTTCCGTCAGGGCAGCCATGATATAGAATACAGAGTCTGTAAGTTGTTCCAAAGATTTCAATTTTAACGCTCCTTTATATCACTTAGTGATATATCTAATTAAAAATATATCATAAAATGATATATCTCTCAATAACTATTTTACACAATTCCCATTGTGATTTATATGGCTATTTCTCCCGAAAGGCATTAACATCGTCATTTTGTGCGTTTTATTGAAGCCATATCAGTTACATGGCTTTTTCTAATAAAAAAAAGCGGTTCAAATGGATTGCCGCCTCGGTGTCAATGAATCCTTCAGAGAGATTTGTGGGAAAAAAAATCATGCCATTTCATAATGACCATTTTTTCACGAAGCAAATAGAATAAGATTAATAACCCAAGAATGATCAATACTCCAATTTCTGCGGAAAATTGAGTAATATATTCGCCGAATACTGTATAAAAAAATGCCAAGGGCAAGTTTGTGGCTACAGACCCTTTTATAAATCCTCGAAAATCAGGCCTTCTTTCCAATAGACAGAGGTTCAGTAATTGATAATGAAAAAATGGAATCAGTCGCAATACGGCAATCTGACCCACAGTCATTTTGGTATGGGGGCCAAACCACCGATGTTTTATGTTCATGAGTTTTTGATACGTACGCGGAATTCTTCTAATAACAAAATAAAAAAGAGCAGATAATAGCAATAATCCGGTCATCGAATAAAGCGTGCCAAGAATACTGCCGAACAGCATACCCCCTGCCATACAAACGAGTGCAACTGGAATGAAGGTAAACTGCCTGACGACATGAAATAAAATAAACATCAATGGGGCTAACGGGCCGCTCCCCTGCATAATCGAAAGCATCACAAGCAACGGTTCACTCAAGATGATCACCTGCTTTCTTTTATATCCTATTAGATTCAGACCTTTGTTATGACAAGGGGCCATTTCTTAAGAAAAAAAACCGCTCCTCCAAAAGTGGAGAGCGGCTTTTTATGATGAAGTACATTGATTAGTTATACGTCCAGCTTTTGCGCCTGATCCCTTAAGATCACAAGCCAGTTGAAGCAGGGGAAGGAGTACTCTTCTGGACCTTCCCCATTGCCATGCTATTAAAGAATCACGCGGGTGCTATGAAGCCTGGGGCTTTGCTGACGTGTCAGCTATGCTGGCCGGGGTACCTCGCTTTTAAGATTAAAGAGCTGCTTTTGCTTTATTTGCAAGTTCTGCAAAAGCTTTTTCATCAGAAACAGCAAGATCTGCAAGCATTTTGCGGTTTACTTCGATGCCTGCAACTTTTAAGCCATGCATTAAACGGCTGTAGGAAAGTCCGTTCATGCGTGCTGCTGCATTGATACGTGTAATCCAAAGCTTACGGAATTCACGTTTTCTATTGCGGCGGTCACGGTAAGCATACATATATGATTTCATGACCTGCTGATTAGCTGTTTTATATAATGTATGTTTAGAACCATAATAACCTTTGGCTAATTTTAATACTTTTTTCCGACGTCTGCGGGTAACTGTTCCGCCTTTTACGCGTGGCATATGATTTCCCTCCTAGTGCTCCTAAATTATTTAATGTTATCCAATAAATGACGAATTCTGCGGAAGTCTCCTTTGGAAACGATAGCAGATTTGCGAAGTTGACGTTTTTGTTTAGTAGATTTATTTGCGGCCAAGTGGCTTGTATACGCATGTGAACGTTTCAATTTGCCAGAGGCAGTCTTTTTAAAACGTTTTGCCGCGCCGCGGTGTGTTTTCATTTTTGGCATATGAATTTCCTCCTCAAACCATTACTTTTCATTAATCGGTGCCAATACAAGGAACATGCTTCTGCCGTCCATTCGTGGTTTGGACTCGACAGTCGCCAAGTCTTTGCACTCATCGGCAAAACGTGTCAATACTTGCTGGCCGATTTCTTTATGAGTAATCGCACGTCCTCTAAAGCGGATAGATGCTTTCACTTTGTCCCCTTTTTGAAGGAACTTTCGTCCATTGCGGAGCTTTGTATTAAAATCATGCTCATCAATTGTAGGACTTAATCGAACTTCCTTCACATTGATCACTTTTTGGTTTTTCCGTGCTTCTTTTTCCCGCTTTTGCTGCTCAAAACGATATTTTCCGTAGTCCATGATTCTGGCTACCGGGGGTTTTGCGTTCGGCGCAACCAATACAAGATCAAGATTTGCACGGGAAGCAATGTCCAATGCTTCATTCCGGGACTTTACTCCCAGTTGATTGCCATTCTGATCAATGAGACGAAGTTCACGGGCACGAATGCCTTCATTCACAAACACATCTTTGCTAATAGTTAGCCACCTCCAAGGTATTTTCAGGAATACTGCGTTTGAGTAAAAATAGGGCTGAACTTTGTTCCGTACTCAACATCATTCTTTTCGCCTATCTTTAACTTTACAGCCCAAAAATAAAAGACGGGCCGCAAAAGAGACCCGCCTTTAACCACACCCATCCCAGGTGTGGATTATATAAGCTATTCAATCATAACCTGTCAACAGCTTGATGCGTCAAACAGGCGAGAAGCGGGCAGCTCCTTCTTACACAAACAAGTATTCATTTTACCTTATATAGTCTAGCATGTAAACATTTCAATGTCAAACACAGCAAAGAGGAAGCATAGTTTGCAACGTTTTTTATCATACCAAAATTGTAGTCAACCAGCAACGTTTTTTTGTAAAATGTTTATTTTAATGGTATTGGGTAAAACTTTTTATAAATACTGGAACTGAAATGAGGAGGTTAACACCTATGAAAAAATGGATATATTCCATTTCAATCCCTTTATTTGCTTTCGGACTGGCTGCCTGCTCGGATGATCCATCCATCGACAACCATCCCAAAGAGCAAATGGTTGCCCCGGACGAAAAGCATAATGACAATAATGAACTGATTCAAACATCCGACAGCGCTGATAAATCGGATGGCGGCAATGTTAACAATAATAACCCGGATGATCAGGAATTTGTGGAGCAGTTCCCATATAAAGATTTTGATCTGGATATCGAATATTCTCCGGATATGGAATACGATTTTGTATATGAATTAAAGGATGAAGAAAAAGCCGAGTACCGTGCAATTTTGAAGGACTCTGTCCACGATAAGAAGCTGGAGGGCGTTGAAGCATTCCAAACCTTATACACATTGCTGCAGGATGTTCAACTGGATGAGAATACTTCTAAAGAAGATGCCATCCGGCAAATCCTTGAAAGCTTCCAATTAGACGATGATTATACTTCCTTTGAATTGGAATATACGTTGAAAGATGGAACAGAAGCAGAGTTTGAAGACAAAAAATGATGGAAATAAACAAACCAGGTGAAGAGCTAATTCCCTCACCTGGTTTTTTATTGGAGCTCCTCATCAATGATCAGGCTGGCTTCATTGATAACCGGACATGATCGATGATTTGATATTTTACATGGCAGACCTCCGGAATGCAAATACGGGGCCAGCCCTGACCTGGCTAATGCACCTTATTCAGGCACGCATCTCCAAGACGTGTTACCTTCCATGGAAATTGGGACCTCGTTCGGGGATGCATTTCCGTGATATGTTACCTTTTCAGGACCATATGGACTTTATCCTTTCTTGGCGCCCTCTTCACAGCCCAGGCTCGTAGTTTGGGCTCATTGAACCTTTCTTGGCCTCAATCCTTCCCAAAATGCCTTCACCTTTTATCCGGGCAAGTGGATTTCTCAGGAACCTGGTACCCTGCTTCTGCATAAATGAAATACACCCATCAAGGCTTACACAGTTTTTTTACTAAAATGGACTCTCCCTCAAAAATCCCTATACCACCCATTACTTATATGCTTTTACTTCCTCCTGAAGACGTGTGACAAATTCTTTCAAAGGAACCGTTTCTGTCTTTTTCTCACCATATTTCCGAACGTTCACGGACTCTGCACTTACTTCATTGTCTCCGACAACAAGCATATATGGTATTTTTTGCATTTGCGCTTCACGGATTTTATAGCCGATTTTTTCATCGCGCTGATCCATTTCTACACGGAACCCTTGTGATTTCAGCTCATCTGTCACAAGTTTGGCATAGTCAAAGTGAGCATCCGGTGATACAGGAATCACTTGGACTTGAACAGGTGCCAGCCAAGTAGGGAATGCGCCTTTGTATTCCTCAATTAAAAAGGCGACAAAACGTTCCATCGTTGAAACAACTCCACGGTGAATGACGACAGGGCGATGCTGCTTGCCGTCCTCGCCCACGTAGGTTAAATCAAACTTTTCCGGAAGCAGGAAGTCCAGCTGAACTGTGGAGAGGGTTTCTTCTTTGCCCAGGGCTGTCTTCACTTGAACATCCAACTTAGGCCCATAGAAAGCCGCTTCCCCTTCAGCTTCATAATAATCCAAATGCATTTCATCCATTGCTTCTTTTAGCATGGACTGGGCTTTCTCCCACATTTCATCATCATCAAAATATTTTTCTTTATCTTCAGGATCACGGTAGGAGAGACGGAACGAGTAGTCTTTCAGATCGAAATCCTTATATACTTCCTGAATTAGTTCAACCACGCGGATGAATTCATCTTTAATTTGGTCAGGACGCACAAAAATATGGGCATCATTCAACGTCATGCCGCGAACCCGCTGAAGTCCGGATAATGCCCCCGACATCTCATAGCGATGCATCGTGCCTAGCTCCGCAATCCGGATCGGAAGCTCGCGGTAACTGTGAATATCGTTTTTGTACACCATCATATGATGAGGACAGTTCATCGGACGCAAAACGAGCTGTTCATTGTCCATGTCCATCACAGGAAACATGTTCTCTTGATAATGATCCCAGTGACCGCTTGTTTTATATAAGTCGGCACTCCCCAAGACAGATGTATATACATGGTCGTAGCCGAGCTCCACTTCTTTATCGACAATGTAGCGTTCAATGATCCGCCTGATGGTAGCACCCTTTGGCAGCCAGATCGGGAGACCCTGCCCCACTTTTTGGGAGTTTGTAAATAAGCTGAGCTCCTTTCCAAGCTTGCGGTGATCCCGTTCTTTGGCTTCTTCCAGCATCTTTAAGTGATCTTCCAGCTCGCTCTTTTTAAAGAAGGCTGTTCCATAGACACGCTGTAGCATTTTATTGTCACTGTCTCCACGCCAATAGGCACCCGCAATACTCAGAAGCTTAAAAAATTTAATTTTACTTGTAGAAGGAACATGAACGCCCCGGCATAAGTCATAAAATTCGCCTTGTTCATAAATCGTTACTTTTTCATCCTCCGGAATCGCATCAACCAATTCCTGTTTATACTCATCATGGGCAAAAAGCTCTTTCGCTTCATTTCTGCTTACTTCTTTCCGTACAATTTCCAGATTTTCGTTAATAATTTTATTCATTTCCTTTTCAATGGCAGGCAAGTCGTCCGGAGTCAATGATTGTTCGAGGTCCATATCATAATAAAATCCGCCTTCGATGACAGGACCCACTCCAAATTTCACCCGCGGATAAAGACGAGAAACCGCCTGGGCCATTAAATGGGCCGTACTGTGGCGAAGAACTTCCAGTGCCTCGTCGCTGTCGGCTGTAATGATTTCAATTGCACCATTTTCTTTAAGGGGAGTTCTAAGGTCAACCATATGACCATTAAACTTCCCGGCAACAGCGTTTTTTTTCAGCCCCGGGCTGATAGAAGCTGCAATGTCTTCGGTTGTTGTACCGAGGGGATATTCTTTAACAGATTCATCCGGAAAAGTAATTTGGATTTGATCAGACATACGAATCTACTCCTTTTTCTATCGTTAAATATAAAAAGCCCGTCCCTGACGAAGGGACGAGCTGTACACACGTGGTTCCACCCTAATTTACACAAAGCAGCCGTGCTGCTTTATGACTTGGAATTTACATAACGGATGAGGGTCCGCCATCCACTACTTGATAGTTCATGGATGGAGTTCAAAGGTGGTAAGCATTCAATTCGTGTTAGGAAGCTTTCAGCAGGCCTTCCCTCTCTGTAAACCGTAAATGAATACTCTTGTCCTTTTCATAACTTTTACCTTATTTCATTTATGTACGTATTATAGTGCGTTCACCAATGAAAATCAAGAGTTTCATTTATTCGACTGAATGTTGTGAAGGCAAGATGACCATCCGCTCTTCAAATATGTTTACGAGTGTGCGGATGAGCGGCTTCTCTTCCTGCGAGGTAAACAGATGGATTTTTTCAGGAGCCATTGAAAGAAGCGGTGCGATTACAGCTGAATCAATATAAACCGGATGATTCGCAAGCAGCCGGCGGTCCACCATATTCATCACACATTCCTTATCCATCTCCTTGAAATGTTCATCATAGAAAATAATCTCCCCGTCGTCGATATAAAGGTGGACTTGCCTTTTGATCGGAGGACGATGCTTTAAATAATCCCGGAGCATCTGAATAAACATTTGATAATCCTGCTCCATCTTATATTCATCGATAGCCACATGAAGGTATTTAATTAAGGCCTGTTTATACTCTTTAAGCCTGAAGGTGACCAATGTGTCAAAATGAATGGATCGTGTTGAACGAAGCAAAGATAAGATCGCTTCCTGTACCATTTCTGATTCATTCACTTGTCCTGTCATCGAAGTTAACTCTTTTCTGTTCCCGTTAAACATAGCGGTCACGATATCTATGATTTGATTTCGCTCTTCCCTGCTTTCATAAAAAAAACTTTCTAAAAGTATCCGGTGAAGAAATTCACCTCTTTTCACCTGAATAATAAATTGGCCTAATACATCTATATAAGTTAAACCTTCTTTTGGAAATGAAAAGACAAAAAATCCCTGTTCTTTAGAAAAAGGTTGTTCAAAGCCGTTTTTGAGTAAAAAATTTTGCAGCTGTACTGCTTCTTCTTCACTGGTAAATAGGATGTCCACAACCGGTTCCCCCTTTGAGCCACACTTTCCTCTCCTGTTTCATATATATGGGAAGGATGTCCGGGCTATAACCAAGGAAACAAAAAAAGCACCCCACGTCATTGGGTGCTGTATATTATTGGTGTCTCCGGTTGGGACCTCCCAATTTAATCGGGATGGACAAAAATTTAATTCTCTCCATGAGTCTGCGAGCCTTCATTTTCTCTTCCTCGCCTCTTTGTGTATAAGTTAAATGATGTTCTAAACCGCCAAAATCAAAATTTGATGTGAAAAAGGTCGGGAGCTGTTCATGCATTCTGTATTGCATAATAGAACCAAGAATCTCATCCCTCGTCCAGCTGGACATTGCTTCAGCCCCTATGTCATCCAGCATGAGTACGTGAGATTTTTTTACGGTATCCAATTTCTCATTCAGGGTCTGATCGCCTACCGACTGTTTCATTTCCCGCAAAAACTCAGGGACATATACTACGAGTGAAGGGATGCCTTTTTCCGCAAGTTGATTCGCAATTGCGCCCAGCAAATACGATTTACCCACACCGAACTCTCCGTATAAATACAGCCCCTTTAAACTCTTTCCTGGCTCATATCCGGCTGCAAAGTGCTCAGCATATTCAAATGCGTCCAGTCGTCCCTCACTGTCTAATGCGAAATCAGCAAAGGATGCCTGCAAGATATCCTTTGGCATATAAAAACTTTTGATCAGCTTTTTCGTTTTCCTTCTTTCATCGTCTATGCGTTTTTCCCGGCACGGCCTGTAATGAATGTCAATCTGGTTCTGTGAAACAACAAGGGACGGTTCATAGCCTTTCATCATGTTGACACAGCGGGAAAGGCCCGGGCAGTCACTGCAATTTTTGGACTGTGAGATGTACTCGTACAGTTTCATTAAATGAGTTTGGATCATTCGATCGGTTACCAAATGACGATGACTTTCCAAAAACTTACGGATATCAGGATTTTCGAGTACTTCCTGCTTTAACTGTTCGTATCTATTGCGGAATTCGGGTGTCTGATACAGCTTTTGCATCGTTTGATTAATGCTCTCCACCTTTTTCACCTCCGTTTTTCCGATATTTTCTTTGGATGGCTTCTAATTTTCTTTTTCTTTCTTCAAAATCCTGCTGGTTTACAGCTTGTACCGCTTGTGGCTGGGGTGGGGGGGATTCCTGGTCCTGGTCCTGCATAATAAACCAGTCCGGCAGTTTCTCGGTCCGTATGGGCTTCCGGCGCTTTTGTCCGCTTTCTTTTTTATCTGCGGCCCATTTCTGATATTGGCGGTGCTCATTGATTGCCAATTCCATTGCTTCTTTGACCGTTTTTACTTTTTTTCGTGCCCAATGAGACGCAATCTTTTCCATATAGTTTTTGGATAGTTTCATATCAGTCTTTAGCATGACATAGTGGATCAGCACATTCATGACTCCCGGTTCCAGTTGCTGGCCAAGCATAACTTCCTCCACCGCAGTCAAGTCGGAAACAGCCGGCTGAGCCCCTTCGGAAAGGTCAATTAACAGCTGGCGGGGAGAGGTCGTTTCCAAGTAAAAGATCAGTTTGCTTTCCTTTGTTTCTCCCGGACTGACCATGTCACGGTACATGGGAGATTGGTGCCGATAGACCAACTGTGGCAGCTTGTCCCCATTTTCTAATTGATACCAGTCTCTGGCTGCTTTTCTTAATTCATCCAAGTCAATTTGGTCATCTGGAGTCATGCTGGAAAGGACAATTTTTTGCATATCTATCTCGTTAATAGAATATAAAAAAGAGAGTTTGACGATTGTATCCCTGACTGTTTCAGTAAAAGCTCTCCGTGGAACCATGGCGGCAGATAATCCGGAAAAAAACAAATCAAACTGGAATTGGTCTTCATAAATATGTATAGGTTCAGGCCTCTCACGGTGTATAAATCTCATCTGGGAATCTGGCAGACTGGCTTCCTGGCCTTCCGCATTTTTCAGTGCCCTCACGTTCATGGATGTATACACATCTTGAAAGGAACGGGTCACTTCAGAAAACTCTTCTTTGTTGACAGCCGCGTCTGAAAAAATCCTTTTTAACTTTGAAAAATGGGTGTGCCCCAGCTGCTGATATAAATAAATATTCAGCATCCCATCTGTAAAAAACTGTTCGGCCGATAATGGCGGCTGCAACTCATAGATATAAGATCGATGATCTGGTTCTTCCTTCAAAAAAGTTTTTAATAATCCCATTCCCTCCAGCTTTAACCGGGCCTGGAATATCTCATCCAAGTTCATCCCCAACAGATCCATTAATTGATAATGATTCCATTCCTCTGACCAAAGGCGGCTTTCTTCCACCATATAGGCAAGGGTTGTATATAGATTCGTGGAGAGAACCCCCATTAAAGGCTGATATAAAAAAGAAATGATTTTCTTGTCATGATCAGAAATTTGGCCATTCATTACTGCATAAAAACCATCTACAGGCTGTACTTCATTCCAATATTGTTTCAAGCCAAACACACTTTCACTGTTCTTTTTTAATTAAATCTTTCAATTCATCCAGAAACACATTGATGTCTTTAAATTGCCTATATACTGAAGCAAATCGGACATATGCCACTTCATCCACTTTGGCAAGTTTATCCATCACCATTTCTCCAATTGCTTCTGAATTTACTTCGGCCTGCCCCATATTACGCAATTCTCTTTCAATCTCATTTGTAATGGCATCCAGCTGTTCCAAGGCCACAGGCCGTTTTTCACAGGCACGAATTAACCCCCGTAAAATCTTATCACGGCTGAATTCTTCACGGGTTCCCTCTTTCTTAATGACAATCAGCGGCATCTCTTCCACACGTTCAAAAGTGGTAAATCGATAGGAACATTTTTCACACTCACGCCTTCTTCTGATTGACCTCATTTCGTCTGCAGGCCTTGAATCCACGACACGCGTACCATTATGACTGCATGAAGGGCATCTCATTTTTTTCAGCTCCGTTCAGGTGTTTGCTTCATTTCATTATACAGTAAAAGGGTGGGAAAGAAAAAGGGGAAAACTGGATGAAAGGAACACTCCTGATGCTGCTCTGGAACCTAATGTAACTGAAAAAAACCACACTAGGATTACAGTCGATGTCTCATGTGCTGAGATGACCGGAATACTGTAAATCCTGAACCTATACTGTTGTAATGGGGATCCCCCGTATGAAGAGAAAGGACAGGTGGACTCAAATCAGAGGATTCAATGATTGGGGAAGCGCACTCCAGCTCTGAATGAGGCGGGTCATAAGAAAGGGACCCTCCAAAAACATTGGATGGGTCCCTTTTATGAATTAACCAGCTTTTGCTTCTTTTTTATCCAGTAAGGATGCTACGTACGAAACAAGGTCAACTACGCGGGAAGAATAGCCCCACTCATTGTCATACCAAGCGAGTACTTTCAATTTAGTGTCTTCCATAACGATCGTGGAAAGGCCATCCACAATGGCAGAATTAGGATTTGTATTGAAGTCCACGGAAACAAGCGGCTCCGTAGTAAAATCCAAAATTCCTTTTAATGGGCCGTTTGCTGCTGTTTCAAAAGCTTTATTGACATCCTGGACTGTCACTGAGCGCTTCACATCTACAGTAAGGTCAACTAAAGATACGTTGGGAGTAGGTACACGCAAGGCCATTCCGTGAAGTTTGCCTTTCAAATGCGGTAAAACCAATGCCAATGCTTTGGCAGCTCCTGTAGTTGTAGGGATGATGGATTGTGCGCATGCACGAGCACGACGAAGATCTTTATGCGGATTGTCAAGATTCTTTTGATCGTTTGTGTATGCATGAACAGTTGTCATCAAACCATTTTCGATGCCAAATTCGTCATCAATCACTTTGGCAACCGGTGCAAGACAGTTTGTTGTACAGGATGCATTAGAGATGATATCGTGTTGATCGATATCCAAGGCTTTATCGTTTACACCCATGACAATCGTTACATCTTCATTTTTACCAGGTGCCGTCAAAACAACTTTTCTTGCCCCTGCCTCGAGATGCAACGCAGCTTTATCACGGGAGTTAAATGCTCCTGTTGCTTCAATGACAATATCTATACCCAATTCTCCCCAAGGAAGTTCCTGAGGATTACGGTTACTTAATAATTTTATTTCTTTGCCATTCACGACCAAAGAATTTTCTTTTGCCTGTACATCTGCTTCGAAAATTCCATGAGTTGTGTCATACTTAATTAAATGGGCAAGTGTTTCTGCTGGATAGCTGGCATTAACCGCTACAATGTTGAAACGGTCTTCCATAATCGCCTTTCTAAATACCATGCGGCCGATACGGCCAAAACCATTAATTGCAACATTAGCCTTCATAATAACCGGGAGCCCCCTATATAGTGTTATACTAAATTTCGTATGGTCGTAAATAGTATAACATAATTCATAAAAAAAGAAAGATGAAAATGTTTACTTTTATTCGAAAAGCGGAAGCGCCTGGCTAGCCCCGACAAGCATAAGACGAGCGCAGAATGAAGGCGTTCTTTGCCTTCAGCTGCGATTGGCTTATGACCTCGAGGGGCTAGGCGCTGCAGCTGGACATTCGAAAAGCGGAAGCGCCTGGCTCAGCCCCGACAAGCATAAGACGAGCGCAGAATGAAGGCGTTCTTTGCCTTCAGCTACGATTGGCTTATGACCTCGAGGGGCTAGGCGCTGCAGCTGGACACTCGAAAAGCGGAAGCGCCTGGCTCAGCCCCGACAAGCATAAGACGAGCGCAGAATGAAGGCGTTCTTTGCCTTCAGCTGCG